>CAMVDI010000048.1 GCA_947166205.1 uncultured Clostridia bacterium | reverse complement strand
GCGAAGGTCTGCAAAACCTTTATTCTCCAGTTCGAATCTGGATGGCACCTCGAAAGACCCGGTTTCTGGGACGGAAACCGGGTTTTTGCGTATTCGGAAGAAAAAGGAACGGACGGGGCGGAAGGCGGATCCGTCCCCCGGGAAACAGGAGAAGGGAAGGCGGAAAAATGGTCAGGTATCAGCGGGTTTTCGTGATCGTGCTGGACTCCCTGGGCGTGGGCCGGATGGCGGATTCGGACAGCTTCGGGGATCATGATGTGGATACGCTGGGGCACATCGCCCTGAGGGCGGAGCATCTGAACATTCCCAACCTGCGCAGATGGGGCATGGCCAACCTGCACAGTCTGCGCGGCATCGGGCCGGCGGAGCGCCCCCTGGCCTATTATACAAAACTGAACGAGCGCAGCGCCGGGAAGGACACCATGACCGGGCACTGGGAAATGATGGGCCTGCATACGACCCGGCCCTTCATCACCTTCACGGAGACCGGCTTCCCGAAGGAGCTGATTGACGAGCTGGAGAAACGGACGGGGCACAAGGTGATCGGCAACAGGGCGGCCAGCGGAACGGAGATCCTGGACGAGCTGGCCGAGGAGGAGATCGCCACCGGGCACATGATCGTCTACACCTCCGCGGACTCCGTGCTCCAGATCTGCGGAAACGAGGAAACCTTCGGCCTGGAGGAGCTGTACCGCTGCTGCAGGATCGCCCGGGAGCTGACCATGCGGGATGAATGGAAGGTGGGGCGGGTCATCGCCCGGCCCTATGTGGGAAGAAAGCGGGGGGAATTCACAAGAACCGCGAACCGGCACGACTACGCGGTCAAGCCTTTCGGCCGGACCGCGCTGAACGCCCTGAAGGACGCGGGGCTGGACGTGATCTCCATCGGGAAGATCAACGACATCTTCGACGGGGAGGGGATTACGGAGGCCCTGAAGTCAAAAAGCTCCGTCCACGGCATGGAACAGACCATCGAGACCGCCGGGAGGGACTTTACGGGCCTGTGCTTCGTCAACCTGGTGGACTTCGACGCCCTGTGGGGCCACCGGCGGGATGTGAACGGATACGCGGGCGAACTGGAACGCTTTGACGAAAAGCTGGGCATCCTGGAGGGAGCGCTCCGGAAGGACGACCTGGTGATCCTGACGGCGGATCACGGAAACGACCCCACCTATACGGGCACGGACCACACCCGGGAGAAGGTTCCGTTCCTGGCCTATTCCCCCTCCATGACCGGATACGGGCCGCTGGAGGAGGCGGACACCTTCGCGGTGATCGGCGCCACCGTCGCGGACAACTTCGGCGCGGCCATGCCGGAAGGAACCATCGGCACATCGCTGCTGAACCGGCTCGTATAAACTGCCCGGACGGAGCGCCGGAGAGAGGAATCGGAATTGCATATTCGGAGAAAGAAATGGGCCCGGCCCGAACTGGAAGCCTGTCCCTTCTATGTGCCGGACGGAACCGTTCTCAGGGGCGGATGGAGGCAGACCTTTCCGCAGCCGGATCGTCCGCTGCATCTGGAGATGGGATGCGGAAAAGGGGTCAGCACCGCGCGGATGGCCGCAGAGAATCCGGAGATTAACTACGTGGTCATCGACATCAGCCCCGACGTGCTGGGGGATACCCGGCGCAACCTGGTCCGGGCCTGCGGGGAGAACCCGGAGAATGTCCGGATCCTGCGGACGGACATCTGCCGGATTGAGCAGTGCTTCAGCGGGAAGGACGGCCCGGAACGGATCATCATCTCCTTCTGCAACCCCTGGACGGAAAGACCCAAGCAGGAGAAGAGAAGGCTGACGCACCCCAGGCAGCTGATCCAGTACCGGAGGATCATGCGGCCGGGCGGGGAAATCTGGTTCAAGACCGACGACGACACGCTGTTTTTCGACTCGCTGGCCTACTTTGACCTGTGCGGGTTCCGGATGGTCTTTCACACGGAAAACCTGGCGGAGAGCGGCTTTCAGCCGAACTATATCTCCGAGCATGAAGCCAGATACATGGAGATGGGGGTTCCGATCAAATTCGGGATCTTCCGGATGGGCCCGGAGGAACCCTCCTTCGATCCCGTCCGCTTCCGGCTGACCCCGGGGGTCCGGCGGGGGATTCTCGGGAAACTACAGGCAGAAAACCCGGACCTGGTCTTGCCCAATCCGCCCGAAAAGGCTATAATGTAGGGGACGTTCCGCCCGCGGCCCACAGAGTGACAGGGAGGTCTGACATGACAGCTTCATCCGAAAAAAAACCACGCGGTATTTCCATTCGGGCTATTCATCTGGCGATGATTCTGTGCACGGTTGTCATTGCCGCGCTCCTCTTCTACTCCACCTCCCGGTCCATGAGCGTCTTCTCCACGCTCTCCGGGGAAACCGGGAACTATATTGTACGGCAGAAGGCGGCCCACGAGCTGATGGAGGCCTCCGACTATCTGACGGAAATGGTCCAGCGCTTTACCCTGGAAGGGGATACGAAGTATCTGGACAGCTATTTTGAGGAGGCTTTCGTCTCCAAGCGCCGGGAGAGCGCCATTATGAGCATGGCGGAGGGGGACACGGATCCGGAGCTGGTCCTTCAGCTGCAGGAGGCCATGGATGAGTCCCAGACCCTGATGTACCGGGAATACTACGCCATGAAGCTGGTGACCGAGGCCCGCGGCATTCAGGACTGCCCGGATACGCTGAAGGCCATCGAGCTGAAGGAGGGGGACGCTTTCCTGACCCCGGAGGAAAAGCTCGAACTGGCCCACTCCATGGTTATGGGCCCCGATTATTACGCCAGCAAGGGCGTCATCCGCACCCGGCTGAAGGAAAACCTTGAGGCCCAGGACCGGAAGCTGAACGAAGCCCGGCAGCGGACCACCTCCGACCTGATGATGGAGCTGAACCGGCAGCGGATCGTGATCGCCGCGCTGATCCTGGTGCTGGCCGGACTGATTTTCCTGACCGCCCGGCTCAGCACGATGCCGCTGATGGACGCGGTCAGACGCATTCGCCGCAGGGAGCGGCTGGATCCCGTCGGATCCAGGGAGTTCCGGCAGCTGGCGGAAAGCTACAACGAAATGTTTGAATCCCTCCATCCGACCCGGGAGGAAGAACCGGAGGAGCAGGCCTGAAGCGCGGCCGAGGAGACCGACTTGCCGGAGGTGAACAGGATGAGGAGAAAAGCGCTGCGCAGAACCCTGTGCCTGGCCGCGGCCGCGGTGATGCTGGGGTGCGCCTCCGCGGAGCGGAGCGAAATCCGGTACTTTGAGAACGAATGGAATTACGCGGATCAGTCCATGGATGTGAGCCGGGGCATTCCCGAGGAGGCATCCGGCACCCTGGCGCAGATCCAGCGCAGGGGAACGCTCCGGGTGGCGGTGGATCCGGAGGCCGCGCCCGCGGTTCTCGCGGATCCGCAGGCAGGGCCGGAAGACCGGTTTTCCTGGCCGTAGATCCTGCTGGCCCGCCGGATCGCGGAAAGGATGGGCGTGGAGCTGAAACTGGTTCCGCTGGAAAGCACCCAGATCCTGCCCTCCCTGACGGAGGAGCAGTGCGATCTGACCATTTCCGCCATCGCCTTCACCCCGGCCCGGGCGCTGACTTACACGCTGTCCAAGGGATACTATACGCCGGAGGAGCCCGATCGCATCGGGCTCCTCATCCGGGAAGGGAGCGGCATCGCGTCCCCGGCGGATCTGGAGAACAGGACGCTGACCGCCCAGAGCAACTCGCTGCCGGAAGCCTGGGGAGGCCGGCATGTGACCCGTTACCGGGAATTCAGGAGAACCGCTTCCGCTCAGGAGGTCTTCACCGCGGTCGCCTCGGGGAAGGCGGACGCGGGTCTGGTGATGATCTCCACCGCCCGGAACTATCTTCAGAACAATCCGGAATCCGGGCTCACGCTGGCGGAAGGCTTTTCCGCGCTGCCGGACGCCCAGTATCTGGGCTACCGGGTCGCGGCCCGAAAAGGCGAGACCGATCTGATCTGCTTTGTCAACGGTGTGATTGATGAAATCCTGGCGGAGGGAAGCTACGCCGGATGGATGGCGGACAGCGTCCGCCAGGTCGGGAATCCTTGATGCGGGACCGCGAAAGGGGGGAAACGGGAATGAAGAAGAAGGAAATCAGGTTTGTACCTTTTTCCTTTCAGATTCTGCTCTGCCTGGCGCTGAACTGGGCCGGGGATCAGCTGGTTTCCCGGCTGAACTGGCCTGTATGGCTGGACTCCGTCGGAACCGTGCTCAGCGCCTGCCTGCTGGGCCCCGCCGCCGGCGCGGTCATCGGCGCCACCTCCAACCTGCTGGGGCACATCCTGTACGGCATTCCCTGGTTCTACGCGCTGATCAGCGTCCTGATCGCGTACATCGTCGGCATCGCCGCCCGGAAAGGCCTGCTGAACAGCCTGCTGAACACCATGAGCACCAGCCTGATCCTGGCGGTCTCCGTCGCGGTCGCCGCCTATCCCATCAATCTGCTGCTCAACGGCGGAAGCACAGGAAACACCTGGGGCGACGCGGTCATCGGTTTCTGGGGGGAGCGGGGGGTTCCCCGGTGGATCGGCCTTCTGATCGGCGAGTTCTATGTGGAGCTGCTGGACAAGCTGGCCATCCTGCTGGCGGTGTTTGTGATGATCCGGGTCATGGAACGGATCCGGAAGTTCTCCCTGAAACGGGCGGGAAAAGCGAAAGAAACCGGGGAGCCGGAGGCAAAGGCGGGAACCCGGACGGCGGCCCTGGCGGCAGCCCTGACGCTGGGCCTGGCCTCTCTGACAGGATCCGCCGGGACAGCCCGGGCGGATTCCTACGAACAGGCGGAAAAAAACTACAGCAACTACGTGCAGACCGTCTATTCCACGGCGAACGGCCTGCCCTGCGGCGAGGCGAACGATATCGCCATTACCGGGGACGGCATCATGTGGATCGGAACCTACGCGGGACTGTACCGGTACAACGGCCGGGAGTTCCGGTGGATGGACGGCTTCAACTCGATCCGGAACGTCAACTGCCTCTTTGTGGATGAGGAGGGCCGGCTCTGGGTCGGAACGAACGATAACGGCCTGTCCATCATCATCCGGGAGCAGGTGGTCAACGTCATCGACCAGGACCTGGGGCTTCCGGCGAACGCCGTGAAATCCATCGTCCAGAGCTCCGACGGTTACTACTATATCGGCACCGCGGCCGGGATGATGGTCATGACGCTGAACAACGGAATGAACCGGATCGGATGCCTGCCGGAGATCATCAACGCGGATCACAGCGTGGCGGACGGCCGCGGAAACGTGGCGGCGGTCACCAATGACGGCACGCTCTTCCTGCTCCGGCAGGGCCGGATCGTCTGCTCCCGGCAGCTGCCGGCGGAAAGCGGAACGGTCTACAGAAGCTGTGCCTTCGACCAGTACGGTTATCTTCAGGCGGCCACCACCGGCAATGAGATCTACCGTTACAGGATCAACGGGGGGAGCTTTTCCCTGGTTGAGCGGAGAACCTGCCCCGGCCTTCAGAACATCAAGAACCTGTATTTCATGGAGAACGGGGAGGTCTTCATCTGCGCGGACAACGGAATCGCCTTCCGGGACCGGGCCGGGGACTATGAGCGGATCAACACGAACGATTTCAACAATTCCATCGACAACATGCTGGTGGACTATCAGGGAAACTTCTGGTTCACCTCCTCCCGGCTGGGCCTGCTGCGCATGGCCCCCTCGGATTTCCGCGACATCTACAGCATCGCGGGGATGGAGAACAGGGTTGTCAACACCATCGTTCAGTGGAACGGCGCCTGCTACTTCGGCACGGACAAGGGCATGGACGCCGTGGACCTGAAGGGCAAGGAGCAGATCCGGAACGAGCTGACGGAGCGGTTTGCCGGCATACGCATCCGATGCATGCTGGTGGACCGGGACGGCCATCTGTGGGTCTGCACCTACGGGAACGGCCTGGTTGAAATCGAAAAGGACGGGACGGAATACATCTACAACCAGGAGAGCGGAGCCTTCGGAAACCGGGCCCGGGTGGTTCAGCAGCTGAAGGACGGCACGATCCTGGCGGCGGGGGATACGGGGCTCAGCTTCATCCGGGAGCATCAGGTGGTCCAGACCATCGACCGGTCCCAGGGCAGCATCAACACCATGGTGCTCACCATCACGGAGCTGGAGGACGGCCGGATTCTGGCGGGCACCGACGGAAACGGCATCGCCGTGCTGGAAAACCGGCAGGTCAGCCGGATGCTGACCCGGGCGGACGGCCTGAGCAGCGATGTGATCCTCCGGACCATCCCGGACGAGAAGACGGGCGGCGTCTTTGTGGTCACCAGCAACGGCCTGTGCTACATGAACACGGATGAGACCATCCGCACCCTGGACAATTTTCCCTACTACAACAACTACGACATCTGGATCAAGGGCACGGACCAGCTTTTCGTGCTGTCCAGCGCCGGCATCTATACGGTGGACCGGAGCGAGCTGCTCAGCGGAAAGGATGAGATCTCCTATGATCTGCTGAACGCCCGGCGGGGACTGAGCGGCAGCCTGACCGCCAACGCCTGGACCTGGTTCAGCGAGGAGAGCGGAGAGCTCTATCTGCCCTGCGACACGGGCGTCTTTGTCATCGACACGGACAGCTTCTCCTCCGGATCCAAGGTCTACCGGATGTCGGTGACCGGCATCCGGACCGACGGAGAACTCCGGACCATCGGGCGGAACACGGTGACCCGGATTCCCCGGGGCGTCAGCCGGGTGGAGATCATCCCCGAGGTCATCAACTACACCATCCAGGATCCCTACGTGGGTTACCGGATGGAGGGACTCCAGGGATACAGCTCCGAATGGACCATCGTGCCCCAGAACTCCCTGAACTCCATCATCTACACCAACCTGCCCACCGGGGAGTTCACCTTCCATCTGGCCGTGTTCGACAACAATCAGCAGAACATGATCGCCGAGCGCACCTACCGGCTGGTGAAGGAAAAGGCGATCTATGACAACGGCTGGTTCATAGGCTACATTCTGTTCCTGCCCATGTTCACGATGGTCTGGCTGATCTGGGCACTGATGAAACGCCGTGAAAAGCGGATCGCCGCGGAACTCGAACAGGCGAACCGGCAGGTGGAGATGGGCAAGCAGACGGTGGTGGCCATCGCCCGGACCGTGGACGCCAAGGACAAACGCACCAACGAGCACAGCAGGCGGGTCGCCATGTATTCCAAGCAGATCGCGGAGGAATACGGGCTGGATCGGAAGCAATGCCAGGATATCGAATGGGCGGCCCAGATGCACGACATCGGCAAGATCGCCATCCCGGACCGCATCCTGAACAAGGATTCCCGGCTGACGGACGAGGAATACGCCATCATGAAATCCCACACCACCCGCGGCGCGGAGATCCTGCAGGACTTCACCCTGCTGGACAACGTCATCGACGGCGCCAAGTATCACCACGAGCGCTATGACGGCCGGGGATATCCCAACGGGCTGAAAGGGGAGGAGATTCCCCTGTACGCCAGGATCATCGGAGTGGCGGACGCCTTTGACGCGATGACCGCGAACCGGGTCTACCGGAAGCAGATGGACTTCAGCTATGTGCTGGGCGAGCTGGAGAGAGGAAGGGGCAGCCAGTTCGATCCGCAGTTTGTGGATATCCTGCTGCGCCTGATCAACAGCGGCAAAATCGATCTGAACGATATCTATCATGTATCCCGGGAGGAGACGGAACAGGCGGAGACGGCCGCCGCCGAAGCGAGGAAGGCGGAGGATGAGAAGGCCCAGGCTGAAGCCCGGAAGGCCTCCGGACAGCCCGGTTCCGGGCAGGGAGGAAAAGCATGAAAAAATATCTGATCTGGACCGCGCTGATCTGCTGCGCGGTGCTGCTGACGGCAGCCCTGGCGACGGGATACTGGAACGGGCAGGCGCCGGGGGGCAGGATCAAGGTAGGCTTCGTCTACTCCGAGGATGAGAGCACGCCCTATACCGCCAACTTTGTCCAGGCACAGCACATCCTGGAGGAAACCTACGGCGATCAGATCGAGATCCTGGCGAGAAGCAACGTGCAGGGAAGAAAAGCGGAGCACCCCCTGGTGGAGCTGGCCCGGGCGGGATGCCGGATCATCTTCATCAACCTGGATTCGGACATCTCCATCACGGTGGCCCGGAACTATCCGGAGGTGGAGTTCTGCCAGGTATCCCTGCCGGATGTGAGCATCGAGGGCACTCCGGAGAACTATCATACCTTCAACGGTGAAATCTATCAGGCCCGGTATGCCAGCGGCGTCGTGGCCGGCATGAAGCTGCGGCAGCTGCTGGACAGCGGAGCGCTGACGCCGGAGGACGCGGTGATCGGCTATGTGGGCGCCAACGCCAGCACGGAGGTCATCTCCGGCTATACCGCCTTCCTGCTGGGCGTCAGGAGCGTGGCGCCGGAAGCCACCATGCGGGTCCGGTACACCGGCAGCTGGAGCAACTACCAGGCGGAGAAGGAGCAGACCCGGATCCTGATCGAGGAAGGCTGCGTCCTGATCGCCCAGCACGTGAACACCTCCGCGCCGGCGGTGGTCTGCGAGGAATCCACCGCCGCGGGAAGGACGGTCTATCACATCGGGTACCACCAGAGCATGATGGATGTGGCGCCCACCTGCGCGCTGGTCAGCATCCGGACGAACTGGGCCCCCTACATCATCGAAGCGGTTGAAGCCGTGATGAAGCACCAACCCATCGAGCAGACGGTTCACGCCCACGCCCACGGGCGGGATCTGAGCGCCGGGTTTGAAAGCGGATGGGTCGAACTGCTGGACCTGAACACCCTGATTGCCGCGGACGGAACCTCGGAGAAGGTTCAGCGGACCATCGAGGGACTGAAGAGCGGAAAGATCCGGGTCTTCAGCGGCAACTACACCGCCGTCAATCCCCGGAATCCCCGGGACACCCTTTCACTGACGACGGAATACCCCGAAAACCAGCATTCCTCCAATCCCTCCTTCGGCTATATTCTGCGGGACTGTATCATCGTGGAGAATTCCGGGAACGGAGGGGATTGACCCCCCATTCAAAAAGCCCCTCCTTCGCTTCGGAAGGAGGGGCTTTTCAGGCGGCGTCAGTCCGCTGGATAATAGGTTCCGTAGACGAATTCATGCAGGGCTTCCGCCTGTTTGGCCGTCTTGTAGGAAACCACGCTGGAGCCGTTCACCGTTTTATAGGAGAAGGACTTCTCGATCGGAATCCGCATCTCCTCAAAGAGCGGAGCGCCCGGCTCGATCTGGCTCAGCGAGGGCAGCAGCGCCAGCGCCAGATCCAGCAGCGACTGGAAGTTCATATTGGTATCCGAATAGGAAGCGGCCACGCTGACCAGCTCCATCATATCGACGAGATCCATGGTCAGAAGCTTCTGGAGCAGCAGCTCCAGCAGATGGCGCTGCCGGTCCGTCCGGTTGAAATCGTTCTGCCCCTTGAGGGAGCGGATCCGGGCATACATGACCGCCTGAACCCCGTCCAGATGCTGCACGCCGGAGACCTCCTCCAGCTTCACCCGCTCCTTCGTGTCCCTGTTGTCGTACTTCGGCGGATGCTTCCGGAGATAGGAGTTGATATAGGAGGCCTCCGCCTTCGTCAGATCCACATCGATCCCGCCCATGGCATCGATAATCGAGGCGAGGCCGTTGAAATTGATGGCCACGTAGTTCTCAATGTTCATCTGGAAATTGAAATTCACCGTGCGCATGGCCCGGGCGGCGCCGCTGTGGGTCTTTTCCTGCTGGGTTCCGCCCTTCGCCTGGTTGCAGCCCCGCAGGAAGGAGGTATTGATCCTGTCCATCACGGGGCGCCTGGAGCCGTAGGAGCCGACCACCACGTAGGAATCCCGCAGGATGGAGGTCATTTTGATGGCTCCCGTATCCCGATTCACGGATACGATGATCTGGGTATCGGCCAGGCCCTCGATCTCCAGCGGGTCATTGGACCGGGTATCCACCCCGAGCAGCAGAATGTTGAACACGTTTCCGGGCAGATTCCCGTTCTGGTTCAGGGCGGTCAGATCGATATCGGACTCCTCCTCCGGCTCCTCCGCCAGAAGGGATTCGTATTTCTGCTGTTCCTCCGTGGTCAGGACGTAGGTCTCTCCGGTTTCCGTATCCAGAATGTAATCCTCGTCCCCGGAAGCCTCAGGACCGTCCGGAAGGACCTCCTCCGTCTCCTCCGTCAGCTCCGCTTCCTCCGCCAGCGAAATCTCCGGATCGTCCTCCGCCCCCTCCCCCAGGGTGAAACCGGGAAGGAGCAGGCTCAGGACCAGCAGCAGACCAAGCACCTTTTTCATACAAGAAACCTCCAGCGATTCATAGAATTCACACAGTCGGATGATTCAGCTCATCCAGGGTCAGATCGAAGGCGGGGAGATACTCCGCCAGGAAATCGCGAACCTCGGGATAAGCGATCCCGTCCAGGGCCCGGCGGATATTCTCCGCCGCGTAATCAAATTCCCGGTTTCCGGCCCGCTGTTCCTCCAGGCATTTGATGTAGGCGCTGATTTTGTCCGCGGCCTTGACCACATCCCGCTCATACCCTTTCTCCGGACGCAGGAGGGGCTCGTAGGCGGCCGCCATCTCCTCCGGCAGGAGGGAGAGCAGCCTGCGGGCGGAAAGATCCTCCAGCCCCCGGTAGGCTCCGCGAAGCTCCTCGGAATGATACTTCACCGGCGTGGGCAGATCCCCCGTCATCACCTCCGTCGCGTCATGATAGACCGCGAGGGTGAGCACGCGCTCGGGATCCGCCTTCCGGCCGTAGCGCTGCCGGCCGATCAGGGCGATGGCGTGGGCGATCATGGCGACCTGAAGGGAATGCTCGGCGTCGTTCTCCG
>CAMVDI010000047.1 GCA_947166205.1 uncultured Clostridia bacterium | reverse complement strand
AAAAAGGTCGCCGGAACCCTGCTGATCATGGCGGGCATCGCGGTGACCGTGCTGGCGTGACCGGGGTATACAGAACATCGCCGGGGAGGTTCCCGCGGAAGGAGTCGGAATCCATGAGGGAAGGAACTGCAATCGGAGGCTGGATCCAGGGGTTTGAAGGCATCGCCGAGCTGGCCCCCGCCGGGGACGAGCTGCACTCCTTTCCGGAAATCATGACTTGGCTCCGGGAGCGGAAGGAGCGGCAGCACGTCCGGATCGACCGGGTTCCCCTCTCGGAATGCAGCCCCTGGTTTCTGGACCGGGAGGCCGGCTGCATCCGGAATCCGGAGGGCAGCTTTTTCAGCATCGGCGGGCTGGAGGCCCGCTGTCCGGACGGGAAAACCCTGGCCCAGCCCGTCATCATCCAGCGGGAGATCGGCTATCTGGGCATTCTCTGCCGCCGGATTCACGGGGTCTGGCATTTTCTGATGCAGGCGAAGATTGAGCCGGGCAACATCAATTATGTCCAGATCTCCCCCACCATTCAGGCCACCAAGAGCAATTTCACCCGCCGCCACGGCGGAAAGGAGCCGCCCTATCTCTCCCTGTTCCGGAACATGCGGCGGGAGGATATCCTCGTGGACCAGATCCAGTCGGAGCAGTCCTCCCGGTTCTGGGGAAAGCGGAACCGGAACGTGATTCTCCGGACGGAGGAGGAGATTCCCGAGCTTCCCTCCCACCGCTGGATGACCCTGCGGCAGATCCGGGAATGCATGAAGCAGGATAATCTGGTCAACATGGATACCCGGACCGTGCTGAGCTGCATGCCCTATCTTTTCATGATCAACGGGATCCGGGGCTATGCCCCGGAGTTTGTCCGGTCCATGCGCGCCATCCGGCATCCGGACATGACGGATATCTTCCTCCGCATGAACAATTACAAGATGTTCATGGCCCCCGCCCTGCGCCAGGTTCCGCTGGACGCCCTGAAAGACTGGGAGCTGACGGACACCTCCCTGCGCCACAGGCGGCAGGCCCCTTATCAGGTCATCTTCTGCAGTCTGAACATCGAGGGCCGGGAGGTGACCCGGTGGAATCAGCCCCTCTTCGCCGCGCTGGGCCGGGCAGTGTTCGGGCTCTTCTGCCGGATCTCGGAGGGCACGCTGGAGGTGCTGATCCGGATCCGGCCGGAGATCGGCTGCTTCGATTCCGTGGAACTTGGCCCCTCCGTCCAGGAGGAATACGGCATGGAAAGCCTGCGGGACAGCGTGGCCAACGCCTTTTTCGGCATCATGAACCGGCCGGAGCGGGTGCTGACGGACGTGGTCATGTCCGAGGAAGGGGGCCGCTTCTATCATGAGCAGAACCGGAATATTCTCCTTCTGACGGAGGGGAACGAGGTGGAGTACGACCCGGACCGGTATGTCTGGGTGACCCTGGGCAGCCTGAACGCCCTGAATCAGATCAACAACTGCCTGAACATTCAGCTGCGCAACCTGCTGATGCTGCTGTCGATGCGCGCCAACCAACCGAGAGAAGGAGGAGATCAGGATGATTCCCATCAATGAGCTGGGCCGCGGGTTCCGGCTGTATCAGAAGGAGTATGAGGACAAGGCGCTGGAGGTGCTGCGCAGCGGATGGTACGTGCTGGGCCGTGAGGTCAGCGCCTTTGAGGAGGAGTTCGCCGCCGCGCTGGGGGGCGGCTGTTCCTGCGCGGGCGTGGACAACGGGCTGGACGCCATCCTGGTGGGCCTCATGGCCGCGGGCATCCGCCCGGGGGACGAGATCATCGTCCAGGCCAACGGATATATCGCCACGATGCTGGGGGTCATGCAGTGCGGCGCGGTGCCCGTTTTCGTCGAGCCGGATGAGTATTACCAGCTGGACGCGGCCCGGATCGAAGCGGCCATCACGGAGCGGACCCGGGCGGTCCTGGTGACGCATCTCTACGGCCTGGCCACCCGCATGGAGCCGATCCTGGAGATCTGCCGCCGCCGGGGCCTGATGCTCTTTGAAGACTGCGCCCAGTCCCATTTCGCGCCGTACCGGGGCGTGAACACGGGGCTCTTCGGCGACGCGTCCTTCTTCAGCTTTTATCCCACCAAGAACCTGGGCGGCTTCGGGGACGGGGGCGGCGTCGTTTCCCGGGATCCGGACCTGATCCAGCGGGTGAAGGTCATCCGGAATTACGGCAGCGACTACCGCTATCATAATATCGTGATCGGCTACAACGACCGGCTGGACGAGCTGCAGGCCGGGCTGCTGCGGGTGAAGCTGGCCCATATGCCGGAGCTGCTGGCCAACCGGGATCACATCGCCCAGCGCTATCTGGCGGAGATCGTGAATCCCCGGGTGGAGCTGCCCCGGGTTCCGGAGGGCTGCAGGCACACCTGGTATCAGTTCGTGGTCCGGGTGGCGGATCAGGCCGGCTTCCGGGATTTCCTGAAGGACCGGGGCGTGGGCACGGATATCGCCTGGAAAACCCCGCCCTATCTGCAGCCCTGCATGACGGAGAAATTCGGTTTCCGGCGGGGCGATTTCCCGCTGACGGAGCGGATCTGCGACACCATCGTCTCCCTGCCCATGATGGACTTCATGGAGGAGGAGGAAATCAGCAAGGTGATCCGGGAGGTGAACAGCTATGAAGGGATGTAGTCCGGTACGGATCAAGGCCAACGTGGAAGAGGACGGAACCCTCTTCGTCATGGAGGCGGGCCGGGAGGTTCCCTTTCCCATTCAGCGGATTTTCCTGGTGGGCCGGGTGAAAGCCGGCGCCAGCCGGGGCGACCACGCCACCCGGGAGACCCGGCTGATCCTTTTCCCGGTCTCCGGCAGCTGCGATGTGGTGGCGGACAACGGCTCGGAGTCGGAAACCTTCCATATGGACGATCCCGCCCAGGGCCTGCTGGTGGAGCCCATGGTGTGGCGCAGCATGCGCCGTTTTTCGCCGGACTGCGTGATGATGGCGGTGTGCGACCGTCCTTACGCCCCCGGCCGTGAAACCGTTGATGACTACGCGGAGTACCTGAGGCTTGTGAAAGCCGGTGAGGTTGAAAAATGATCAGGATCGGCGTGCTGGGAACCTCGAACATCGCGGAGCGGCGGATGATTCCCGCCCTTCGGAAGGCCTCCGGCTTTCAGTACACGGGCGTCGCCTTTTCCACCCGGCAGGAGATGGATTTCCGGGGCCCGGAGGCGGACTTTGCCCCCCTCCTCGCCCGGAAGAAGGAGAAGGCCGCCCGCTTTCAGGCCGCCTTCGGCGGCCGGATTCTGGAGAGCTACGCGTCCCTGCTGGCGGATCCGGAAACCGACGCGGTCTATATCGCTCTGCCCCCCGCGCTGCATACCCGCTGGATCCGGGAGGCGCTTCTTCACGGGAAGCATGTTCTGGCGGAAAAGCCCTTTGCCGTCCGGGAAGCGGACGCCCGGGAGCTGGTCCTTCTGGCCCGGGAGAAGGGGCTTGCCCTGACGGAGAACTACGGCTTTCCCCTGCATCCCCAGATGGATTATATCCGGAAGCTGCTCTCCGACGGCACGCTGGGGGATCTGCGCCTGGTCCGGGCTTCCTTCGGCTTTCCCCATCGGGACAGCGCGGATTTCCGCTATGATCCCGCCCTGGGCGGCGGCGCGCTGCTGGACTGCGGCGGATACACCCTGAAGGCGGCCAGCACCGTTCTGGGGCCGGATCTGCGGGTCCTCTCCGCCCGCGCCGTGGTGACGGAGGGGCATTCCGTGGATGTCTTCGGCAGCGCCATGCTCGCGCGGCCGGACGGGCTCTGCGCCCAGGTCTCCTTCGGCATGGATCAGTTCTACCGCTGCGAGCTGGAAATCTGGGGCAGCCGCGGACTGCTGACGGCGCCGCGGATCTTCACCGCGCCGGACGGATTCCCCGCCCCGGTGACGGTCCGGACCGGCTCGGAAACCCTGGAGCAAACCTTCGCCGGGGATCAGTTTCTGGAGATCGTCCGCCGGTTTGAGGCCTGCGTCCGTTCCCCGGAGGTCCGGCAGGAAGCGTATGACGGAATCCTGCTCCAGAGCGCGCTCACGGAGCAGGTCCGGCGGGCGGCGGAGGCGTGAGCCTCTGCTGAAGCGTGGCCGGCGGCGGACGGTGCGGAAGCGGCATAATCAAAACCCGGGGCAAAGCCCGGGTTTTGATTATGCAGGGGATTCAGCACAGGAAGGCCGGCCCGGAAAAGCGCGTCCCCGGGACCGCCCCGCGGGGCAGCCCGTCCCCGGGATCCCGGCGCCGCCGGTCATTCATCGGGCCAAAGCGGCGCAAAGCCCTGCCTTTCCAGCACCGCGTCCATTTCGCTTCCTTCCAGGCCGTTCATCAGGCCGTACATGATGCACACATCCCTGCGGCTTCCGGAAGAAAGCGGGGAGCGGTGCGCGCTTTTCAGCATCTGCTGGGTCTCCTCCACAGTCATATGCAGGACAAAGGCGATCCGCAGCAGCATATCCTTTTCCGGATGGCTTTTTCCGCTCATCAGCTTGTAGATGTTCGCGCGGCTGCAGCCCGCCAGTACGCCCAGCGTATCAAAGGACATATCCCGCAGCCGGGGAAAGATCAGTTCGGGAAGGGGCTTCATCGGCTCGGCTTTTTTCAGCATTTCCTCCAGCGAGGCGCCGCCGCTCATGGCTTCGATCATCATCATCGTCCTGTTGACCCGGTTCCCGTCCATTTTCCGTTCCTCCTTCTGTGAAGCTGTCTGGAAAAATATACCATAATTCCGTCTTCTTTTCCAATTCTTCCGTGAAACCGCGAACCTGTCAACCGGCAGTAGACAGCGAACCGGAAGAAACATGCTAGGATGGCACCGTCGAAAGGACAACCGGCCAGGAAGGCTTGACATGAGAAGGAAAAGAAATATGAGGAGGAAACAGCAATGAAGAACATGATCTACACCATGCCCGAGGGAAAGAGCGTCAGCGAAATGGCGGAGGCGGTCCGGGTTTTCCTGAACAACGCCGAAAACATGGAAGCCCAGGTCCTGACCACGGAGTCCGGCCAGTTCGTGATCCAGGCCCGGGCCAGAAACGGAAAGGTGGGCCAGTGGTTCGGCCTGGACAAGGCGATCCAGGTTCGGCTCACCCCCCACCCGAACAACGTGGTGACCGCTGAGATCGGCAACGGGGAGTGGCTGAAGAAGTCCCTGACCATGGCCACCAGCATGGTGATTCTCTGGCCCCTGGCCATCACCTCCGGCACGGGCATGGTGAAGCAGGGCAAACTGCCCGGAAAAATCGACCAGGCGATCCGGTACTATCTGGCCGGCCTCAGCCCCGCCGGACTGATCGCCTGCTGAAAGGTCTGATCCGACGGTGCCGGGGGCTGTCCCCCCGGCACCTTTTTCGGGCGGCGAAGCCCCCCGGCAGGGGTGCGGCAGCGCGTTTTTAAGTCCCCCGAAAAAGGAGACGGCGCGGAATCCGGCGAAACAATATACCGGACAAGCCGAAAGGAGGATCCTATGGATATTGACAACCGTATCTATTGCGCCAGATGCCTGCTGGAAATGCGGGAGGAAGGCGTATGCCCCCATTGCGGCTATGACCAGAAAGAGGCAGGGGATTCCTCCGCCCTGGACCGGGGAACGCTCCTGAACGGCAGGTACCAGCTCGGGAGCGTCATCGGCCGCGGCGGCTTCAGCATAACCTACGCGGGCTGGGACGAGATTCTCGGCGCGCCGGTGGCGGTCAAGGAGTATTTTCCGATGGATTTCTGCACCAGGAACACGGAAGTTTCTGACGCGGTCATCCCCCTGGAGAGCAAGGCGGCGGTTTATCTGGACGGCCTGCGCCGGTTTCAGCGGGAATCCCATCTGCTGGCGGAGCTGCAGGGCGTACCCCATATCGTCAAAGTGCTGGACTTTTTTCAGGAAAACGAAACCGCCTATATTGTCATGGAATATGTCCGCGGGGTGCCGGTGGACGAATGGGCCGCCGAAAAGAAGCTCAGCGCCCAGGAGATCCTGGATCTGATGCGGCCCGTGATGGATTCCCTGGTCCAGACCCACCGGCAGGGAGTGATGCACCGGGACCTGACCCCGGCGAATATCCTGGTTTGCGGGGACGGCTCCCCGAAGCTGATTGACTTCGGGTCCGCGGCGGATATGGAAAGAGCCGCCGGTACCGTCGTGCTGACCCGGAAATACGCCGCTGTGGAACAGTACGGAAAAGAGCACGGGGCCCAGGGCCCCTGGACCGACGTATACGGCGTCAGCGCCGTCCTGTACAGGCTGCTGACCGGAACCGAGCCCCAGGAATCCGTCCTCAGGGTATACAGGGATGAACTGGTTCCGCCGCGGAAGAAAGGGGTCAGGATCCGAAAGGATCAGGAAACCGCGCTCATGAACGGCCTGGCGCCGGATCCGTCCCGGCGGATCCAGTCCATGGAGGAGCTGCGCGCCCGCCTGTATCATCTCCGGCTGCCGGAGGAGATCCTGCGCCGCAGGCGGACACTCCGCAAAGCCGGGCTGATCACCGCGCTGCTGCTGGCCCTCATCTCGGTCATCCTGGCCAATTTCTCCGTCGGGCTTCCCCTCGGAAACGGCCTTCTGATGGGGCTTCGCGGGGACGGCTGGCACGTGACGGGCGTCCGCGGCTCCCAGGCGGAGCGGACGCTGCCGGACAGCGTGCTGGGGATTCCGGTCACGGCGGTGGACCCGGGCGCCTTCCAGGGGGACAGCCGGCTGAGCCGGGTCGAGATCCCCGGAAGCGTCCGGAAAATCGGAGACATGGCTTTTTACGGCTGCCCGGAGCTGTCCAGCGTGACGCTGCGCTCCGGGGTGGAATCCATCGGCGCGGCGGGATTCGCTTCCTGTCCGAAGCTGGAGACCGTAAATATGCCGGACAGCCTTCCGGCGATCTCAGAGGACGCTTTCCGGGATTCTTCCGAAAAGCTGACGCTGTTCGGAAAGCAGGGAACCGGGTTGTCAGTTTTCGCCGAGAACGCCGGGTATATGTTTGTCGATCTGAGCGGGATGGAATTTGAGCCCGTGGAAGGCGGCCTGATGCTGACGTCCCTGGACAGCCAGGCCTACGACCTGGTCCTTCCCTCCGCGGTGGACGGGATCCCGGTGGTCGCGATCTCGGAGAATGTTTCTCTCGTCTACGCGGAGCGGCTGGTGCTGCCGGAGCATCTGAAAGCGATCCCCGCGAACATGAGATTCAGCATGTACCTGGAAGAATTGGTGATGGGCAATGAGATCCGGGAGATCGGCGCCCACGCCTTTGAAACCTGCACCGAGCTGAAGGAGTTCCGGTGGCCGGAGGACCTGGAGGTGATCGGGGATTACGCCTTTGCCTTCTCCGCCCTGGGGCCGGAAATCCGTCTGCCGGACAAGGTTGTATCCATCGGCGCGCACGCGTTTTACGGCTGTGAAGACCTGGAAAAGGTCTGGCTGCCGGACTCCGTGACGGAACTGGGGGAAAGCTGCTTTCAGCACGACATAAAGCTGGAGGAGGTCCGCCTGCCGGAAAAGCTGGAGCGGATTCCCGCGATGGCCTTCGAGGGGACCGGGCTGAAAACCCTGCGCCTTCCCGAAACAGTGAAGTCGGTCGGTGAGCAGGCCTTCAGCGGAACCGATCTGCAGTACGCGCTGATCCCCGCCTCGGCGGAATACGTGGCGGATCTGGCCTTCAGCTCGTGCAGGCAGCTGCGCTGGATCGAATTCCTGAACGACGGGATCTCCTTCCAGTCCTCCCTGTTCAACACGGTTTCCCCCTGCAGCCCCGCCCTTTTCGTGGGCGGGCGTACCGGATCAAACGCGGAGAAGGAGGCCGCCGACGCGGGATACGCCTTTGAGCGCATTGACGAATGGACCTCCGGCCTGGAGCTCGACGGCGGCTCCGCCTTCGCGGACTACGATGTCACGGATACCTTCGTGCGCGTTCCCTGGTTCAACGAAGCGGAAAACTGCCCCATCGTCCGGACGGTTTCCTTCGAGGATATGCGGAGCATCCGCTCCGTGAGGCTGCCCCTGTTCCAGACAGAGATCCACGAGCGGGAATTCGATGCCTGCCGAAGTCTGGAGGAAATCATTCCCACCGGCACGATCACGGCGATCGGCCCGAACGCTTTCAGATACTGCGAATCCCTCACCTCCGTTTCCTTCGGGGAAGGCCTGGAGTCCGTCAGCTCAGAGGCGTTTTCCGGCTGTACGCTCCTTACGCGGATCTCCCTGCCCGATTCGGTCACGACCCTCGAAGACTACGCGCTGGGTCCCAGCGGGCTGGAGACGTTTACGATTCCCTCCGGGGTTTTCGGCATGGAGCCCTTTCTCCAGGACACCCGGATCACCCGCCTGACCGTTCCCGGTACGGTGGTGGACGCCCAGGAAGGGGTCAGGAACCTTCCCCTGCTGCGCTCGGTGACCTTTCAGGAGGGGATCGTGGCTTTTTCCGGAATTGTGGACTGCCCGGCGCTGGAGACGGCCTACTTTCCCTCCACGCTGCGCGCCTTGCCGGAAAACCCCTTTGTCCGGTGCGAAAACGTCCGGGAAGTCCGGTTCACGAACCCGCGGACGGACTTCAGCCGCGTGAAGGACTTTCCCTCCTCTGCCGCCGTCAGCGGCTTTCCCGGATCCACGGCGGAAAGCTTTGCGAAAGAGTGCGGACTCTCCTTTGTTCCCATCGGCGCCGAGCCTGATAATGATTTCCGGAACCTTGTCAACCGGCAGTAGACATCGGGGGCAGGAAAGCATGCTAAGATGGCACTGTCGAAAGGGACAGACCACAAAACAGGCATGAACGGAAGAGGAATATGAGGAGGAAAGAACAATGAAGAACATGATCTACACCCTGCCCGAAGGAAAGAACATCCGCGAAATGGCGGAATCCGTCCGGTTTTTCCTGAACAACTCCGAGGACATGGAAGCCCAGGTGCTGACCAGTGAAACCGGGGAGTACATCATCCAGGCCAGGGCCCGGAACGGCAAAATCGGCCAGTGGTTCGGTCTTGACAAGGCCATCCGGGTCCGGCTTGTTCCCCGCAGCGACACCCTGGTGACCGCCGAGATCGGCAGCGGCGAGTGGCTGAAGAAGTCCCTGACCATGGCCACCAGCATGGTGGTGCTCTGGCCCCTGGCCATTACCTCCGGCACGGGCATGGTCCTGCAGGGACGGCTTCCCGGAAGGATCGACCAGGCGATCCGGATGTACCTGGCCGGCCTGGACTTCAGCGGCGGCATCGCCTGCTGAGGCGGAAAAACAGCCGGAGAGAGATCCCTGACTTCCTGAAGAATACAGTGCGATTAGGAAAGGGCAAGACGATGGTTGTTGATGGCCGGGCGGCAGGCCGGATCATCCGTCTCAATGGAGGCCCGGCTGCCCCGGTCGTTCCAGTTCAGGTCAGCGTCAGTATAGGGTTCTGCCGGCACGATCTCATAGAGATCGGCGGACAGACCTTCCGCCAGCTTTTCGGCAACGCCCCGGGTGGTGCCGGTGGCGGAGAAATAAACCACGAGAATGTGGCTGGAAGGTTCAGCGGCTTCCTCAGCGGCGGCAAAGGGAATGCAAACGGTCAGCAGACAGATGCTGAGCAAAACGGCAAATGTTTTCGTCATCGTGTTATTCCTCCATCATTGAATCGTTATTCTTCGTTCCAGACTTCTTTCGCCAGGCGGAAGGCCGCCCAGCCCTTGGGCCAGCCCACATACATGGCGGCGTGGGTGATGATGGCCGCGATCTCTGCCTTCGTCACGCCGTGGGCCTTGGCGTTCTGCAGATGATAGGTCAGGGAGGAATCCGTGATGCCGGAGGCCATCAGGGAAACCACCGTGATGACGCACTTCGTTTTCGTGTCGATAGCTTCCTCGTTCCACACTTCTCCAAACAGCACATCGTCGTTGAGATGGGCAAACATGGGCGCGAATTCGCCCAGCTGCTGCCTGCCCGCGGTCTGTACAATCTTTTCTTTCATGGGTTTTCCTCCTTCAGATTTTTTGATTGCCTGTGGACCAGACATGTTTCTCTTTCGCTTTGGCGGGCTTGTTCTGCGCCATTACGCCGGCCAGGGGATGCGGCGTATAGGGCGCTTCCAGATACGCGATTTCCTCCTCTGTCAGTTCAAGCTCCGTTGCTTTCACGGCGCCGTCCACGTGCCGGATGATCTCCCGGGAATGTGCTTCGTCCAGAGTCCAGGCGTGCTGCCCCTGGCCCGCGTCGCCGAAACCCATGCATCCCATGCAGACGCGGGAGACCGTCAGGTCAGACCTGCCCAGCTTCGTGTATTTCATCTTCAACCCTCCAAAAGCTTTTTTGCGCATTCAAAAGTCAGTTCAAACGCGGACTGGTACCGATAGGGTATCCCGGCCTCCCGCATGGCGTCCGCCTGTTTTTCCGTCACGCTGGTGTACGGGTAGATGCCATAGATGAAGGGGAAGAAGGCGTAAACAAACCTTCTGCGCCGTTCTTCGTCCATCTCAGGAATATACTGCCGCAAAAACAGGTCAACCGTTTCCAGCGAAGCACCAAAGGATTTCTTGAATTCTGTCAGCCGCTCCGGCCGGGAATTGGCTTCCATTTCATACAGATTCATGGACAAAAGCCTGAGCAGTCTCGGGTGATTGGTCAGCGTCCGGGCCAGGCATTCAGCTGCGCCGTCTCTGGTCATGGCGGTTTGAACGGCCATGATTTCCCGCATCTCAGAAACCCAGGCGTCATACTCCCGGCCCAGCAGGGCCAGAAAGATTTCTTCTTTCGTCTCGAAGTAGAGATAGATCCCGGTGCGGGTCAATGTAATGGCTTTCCCGATGTCCTTGATGGTCGTTTCCTTGAATCCTTTTTCTTCGTACAGCGCAGCGCAGGCGGAAATGATCTCTTCCTTCCTGGCTTCTGTCAGCTGCGGGGATCCTCTGG
>CAMVDI010000046.1 GCA_947166205.1 uncultured Clostridia bacterium | reverse complement strand
TCGCGACTATGCCGGCGACCGGTAACGCGCTGCAATGCAAGCGCGCGCGACCGCCGGTGGCGGATATTTCGAGTCGCGACTATGCCGGCGACCGGTAACGCGCTGCAATGCAGGCGCGCGCGACCGCCGGTGGCGGAAACTGTTATCCTGGGCGAGGCGCCCTGAAAATAAAAAGGAGGTCAACCCATATGAAGAAACTCATTTCCCTCGTACTTGCGCTCGCGCTGGTACTGTCCGTGATGGTCTTCCCGGCCGCCGCGGAAGAGACCTACCGTGAGCCCGTGACCCTGACCATGTTCTCCGGCCTGGCCAACTTTGCCGGCGAGCAGTCGGGCTGGTTCGCGAAAGAGCTGAAGGACCGCTTCAATGTGACCCTGAAGATCGTCTCCACCAACGTGGACAGCAACGCCTGGACCGCGGGCGTGGCCGCCGGCGACCTGGGCGACATCATCTGCCTGGGCGACATGGGCGACCAGTTCATCGAAGCGCTGCGCGCGGATCTGCTGCTGGACTGGAACGATGTGGATCTGACGCCCTACAAGAACATCAACGCCTATCTGGGCGACGCCATGGCCAAGACCTCCGCTTTCGCGAAGGAGCAGGGCTATGACGGCATCTACGGCTTCAACTTCGCCGTCGCGCTGGAAAACGGCGCCTGGGCCGAGCTGACCGACCCCACCTACGCGCTGCAGATCCGGTTTGACGCCTGGGAGAAGGCGGGCAAGCCCGAACTGAAGACCCTGGAAGACCTGCCGGCTTTCCTGAAGGCCCTGCAGGATGCCGTTCCGGAGAACCCCAACGGCGAAAAGGTCTACGCCTACGGCGGATTCCCGGACTGGGAGGATGCCCACATGAAGTTCGCCTGGGACCTGCTGACCTATTACGGCTATCAGGAATGGGATTTCCTGGGCGTGAACTACGCCACCCGTCAGGTGGATAACCAGCTGGCCGATGACAGCATGTACAAGCGGGCTCTGAAGGTTGTCAACCAGATGTACCGCGACGGCACCTTCGATCCGGAGTCCGTTTCCCAGAATTTCGACACCTATTCCCAGAAGCTCTCCGCCGGCCGTTACCTGATGGCCATGTGGGGCTGGATCATCGGCAACTACAACAGCGCCGAAAAAGCCGCCAACAAGGACGGTTTCGTGACCTTCATGTTTGAGGATTCCGCCCCCGCCATGCAGACCATCGCCACCTCCGGCAGCAACCGGATGTGGTGCCTGGGCGCCAACACCGAGCACGCGGACCGGGCGCTGGAAGTGATCGACTGGCTGTGCTCCGAAGAGGGCATGATCATCCAGAACTACGGACCGAAGGGCCTGTGCTGGGATTACAACGCGGACGGCGTGCCGGAGATGACCGAGTTCGGCTGGCAGTGCCAGGAAGCCCGCGACACCACCGAGATGCCCGCTGAGTACGGCGGCGGCACCTTCCAGGACGGCGAGAGCAAGATCAACCATGAGACCATCAAGCTCGAGCAGATGATCCCCGGCAAGACCTATTCCTTCAGCGTCAAGGGATGGCCCTGCTACGCCGAACATTACGCCACCGAGCTGAGCCGCGCCTGGAGCGAGGAATACGCGGACGGCGCCACCTCCGGTGTGGATCTGTACCGCCGGAAGGGCCAGGTTTCCGTGATGAGCCCCTCCGCCATTTCCTACGCCCACAAGGCCCTGTCCGATGAAGGCCAGCAGAAGCGCGCCCAGTTCGCTCCCGTGATGAAGGACTACAGCTGGAAGTGCGTCTACAGCACGACGGACGAGGAGTTCGAGGAGAACTGGAAGTACATGGTGGAGACCGCCAAGAGCTACGGCTACGATGATGTGGTCGCGGAATACATGACGGATATCGAAGCCTGCTTCGCTTTCATGGATGCCAATGACTGATTGAGCCGGGTTTTCCCGTAACCAGGGCATACCGGTTGTTCAGCGGGGGGCCGGGCCGGAATGGCGCGGCCCCCTTTAATCACTTCATCAGAAGGACAGAATTGCTCATGACGACTTTGAAGGACGTCGCGGACGCCTGCAATGTTTCCGTTTCAACCGTAAGCCGGGCCCTGAACGGAAACTCGCTGATCCGGCCCGAGGTGGCCGCGGCCATCCGGGAGACCGCGCAGAACATGGGTTACCGGCCCAACGTCGCGGCCCTGACGCTCAGGACGAACCGCAGCTGGATGATCGGGCTCATGTACGCCGAGGCCATGGACCACCCTTTCTTTTCCGATGTTCTGGACTCGATCCGCACCAGCGCCGAGCTTCAGGGATACGATATCGTGATCCTTTCCCGGCAGCAGCGGGAAAACTATGCCGACACCTTCGATCTGGCGCTGGCCCGGAGGGTGGACGGCGTAATCGTGGTCTACGCCGGGGACGCGGACGAAGGGCTGAAGCGGCTGGTCAGGAATCAGATTCCGGCGGTTTCCGTGGACGACCGCAGGCACCCCTGCACGACGATCATCAGCGACTATGAGGACGGAACCCGCCAGCTGGTGGAGGAGGCAATCCGCCTCGGGCGCCGCAGAATCGCCTTCGTCCATGGGGAAATGGGGCAGGCCTCCGAGCTGAGGATCCGCGGGTTCCGCTCAGCCCTGAACGCGGCGGGCCTGAACGGGGAGCTGATCCCCGCCCGTTTCCATCATGGGGAGCTCTGCGCGGAGCGGATCCGGCAGCGGCTCAGCCAGCCGGACCCGCCGGACTGCTTCCTGCTTCCGGATGACGACTCCGCCCTGGAGGTTCTCAGCCGGCTGCGGAATGACGGCCTGGACATCCCCGGAAAGATCGGCATCGCGGGGTATGACGGCCAGAAGCTGGCCCTCCGGCTGTATCCGGAGCTGACCACCTATCGTCAGAACGTCGCCGAGATCGGCAGAGCCGCGGTGGAGACCCTCCTGGCCAACAGGGACCGGGATCTGGTCCATGAGCGGAGCGAGCGGGTCGTTCCGGGGGAGCTTCTTCCCGGAAGCACGCTGGGTCCCCGGGCCTGACCCTTGGCTTCCCGCCCGTCCGTATGGGGGAGTCCCCCTTTTCCCGGCGGGACCGCCCGGAACGGGGCTGATCCGACGCCCTCCGGCCCCGGCTTCAGGAAGAAAGCGGCCGGAATGAAACTTACAGGAGGTTTCCGAAAGTGGATGAGTTCTTCTATGACGCGTTTATCAGCTACAGTCATCGGGATATGAAGTGGGCCCGCTGGCTGCAGCGGAAGCTGGAGCGGTTTCAGCTGCCGAAGGAGATCGCTCAGGAAAGAAAGGACGCGAAGAATCTGAAGATCTTCCGGGACCAGACGGATCTGGCCGGGGCGGAACTGGCGGAATCCCTGAACCGGGAGCTGAAGCGTGCCCGCTGGCTGGTCGTGATCTGCTCCCCGGCCAGCGCCTCCTCCCGCTGGGTGAACGAGGAGATCCGGTCCTTCTGTGCCCTGGGCCGGAAGGATCGCATCATCCCCTTCATCGTCTCCGGCGAGCCGGGCAGCGACCGGCCGGAGCTGGAGTGCTTCGCCCCCGCCCTGCTGGGGGATGAAACCAACGACCTGCTGGGCGTGAACATCCAGGAAATCGGAAAGAACAAGGCCTTCCTGAAGACGGCCTCCGTGCTGCTGGATGTCCGTTTCAACCGTCTCGTGGACCGGGCCCGTCAGCTCCGGCGGAAAATGGCGCTGATCATCGGATCCCTCTCCGCGTCCGTCGCCCTGGTCACCGGCAGCCTCCTGTGGCAGAACCGGAAAATCACGGAGGAAAACCGGGAGCTGAATTTTGATATTTACGGCGTGGCAATGATGTTCCTGGCCCAGAATTCCGACCCGCAGCCCGAGGTGCTGGCCTTCTTGGAGACCTCCGCGAAGCAGGGAAACGCCGAGGCCATGATGTATCTGGCGGACTGCTATCACCACGGATGGGGCACGGATCAGGATGATGAGAAAGCCTTCCATTGGATGAAGCGGGCCGCCGAAGCCGGAAACGCCGAAGCGATGAGCGGCACGGGAAACTATTTTCTCCAGGGCATCGGCACGGAAGCGGACTCGGCGGAGGCATACCGGTGGTATCTGAAGTCCGCCGAGGCGGGCAACGCGGAAGCCATGGTCAACGTGGGGCTCTGCCTCCAGGGCGGCGAAGGAACGGAGCAGGACGAAAAAGCGGCCCTCTCCTGGTTTCGGAAGGCCGCTGGCCTGGGCAATTTGGTCGGAATGTCCCAGATGGCCATGTGTTACCGGACGGGCACGGGCACGGAGATGAATCCGAAAATGGCCTTCTACTGGGTCCGCCGGATGGCTGAGGACGGGAATCATCCCAAGGACGACTACCACATCATGGCCATGTTCAATATGGGTCTGATGTATCAGCACGGCATCGGCACGGAAGTCAACCCGGAGGAAGCCTACCGCTGGTACAGGTCCGCGGCGGACGCGGGGCTTACGGACGCGATGCGGATGGTGGGCTGGTGCCTGGAGAACCGTTTCGGCGTCACGAACCCGGCCCTGGAGTGGTATGAGCGGGCCGCCAAGGCCGGGGATGCCGAAGCCCGGGAAGCCGTGGAACGCCTCCGGAACCAGGAAAACTGACGCGGCGGCAGACCCGGAAACTTCCGGAGCGCGGAAAACGAACGCCGGGACAGCCGCGGAACACTTCAGAGCACGGAAAACGGACGCCGGCGGATCATATGGGCGCGGCGTCCGTTTTCAGCGGAATGTGCGGAATATGGAAATGAAAGCTCCTGACCGGCGGCTGACCGCAGCGCGTCCGGATTCAGGCGGGCGGAATGTACAAGTCCATGAAGTGACAGTTTCCGGGAAACTGTCCGGGAAAAAAGTCTCTAAGCCAGCCGCAGCTCGTCGAGCGTATAGCGGATCACCTCGCCGACGGAGTCCTCCTCGTCGTCTCCGCTGTCCGTCAGCCGGGACAGCCAGGGATGCGTTTCTTCCCACAGTTCCTGTGTCTCTTTCAGATCCTCATTCATAACACGGCCACCTCTCAGAAATCATCAGAACCGCGGAATATTGTAGTCCTTTTTGGGAAGAAGTACAAGATCCTGTGCCGTCTTTTTTTTGAATTTCGCGCCGGCTCCCTCTGTACTTCAGATCCGGTCGGTAAAAAGCCGGCTCCTTCTGTACCGGATGATCAGCAGCGCCGAGCAGAGAATCCACCCCATGGGATAGGCCAGCGCCACGGAGAGAAAGCCCAGATTCATGGTTCTGGTGACAAAGAGGTAGATCTGGCGGAACACGACGAAGGAGCAGAGCATGATCACCGTCGGGGCCGTGGCGTCCCCGATGCCCCGCAGCGCACCGGCATAGATCTGGTTGAAGGTGATGGTCAGATAGAAGGGCGTGATGATGCGGATAAAGCGGACGCCGTAATCGACCACCTCCGGATCCGGAGAGAACAGTCCGATCAGCTGGGCGGCGGCCAGGAAGGAAAGCACTCCGAGCACCACCGTGGAGATCAGGCTCATTTTCACGGCGGTGGAAACGCTTTCCCTGGCCCGCCGCTTCTGACGGGCGCCCCAGTTCTGCCCGACCATGGTCGTGGACGCCATGGCCAGGGACTGCACCGGAATCAGCACAAACGCGTCCAGCTTCCCGTAGATGGAGTATCCCGCCATGCAGGCGGAGCCGAAGGCGTTGATATAGGACTGGACAAACACGTTTGAGAAGGCGGTGATGGCCGACTGCACGCTGGAGGGCATGCCGATCCGCAGAATCCCGGACAGGGATTTCCGGTCAATCCGCAGCTCCTTCCACCGGATCCCGTAGGCGGATTTTTCCCGGGTCAGCGAAACAAGAATCGCCAACGCGGAAACGATCTGCGCCAGAATGGTCGCCAGGGCGACCCCGTCCACCTTCATCCCGAAAGCCAGCACGAAAACGAGATCCAGCACCGTGTTCAGCCCGGCGGAGAGGATCAGAAAGAGGAGCGGCCGCCGGGAGTCCCCCACCGCCCGCAGGATTCCGCTGCCCATGTTGTAGAACAGGATGCCCCCGATCCCGGAGAAATAGATGGTCAGGTACAGGCTCGCGTCCTCCCACACGTCCGCGGGCGTCTGCATGAAGGCCAGCATGGGCTGAATGATCAGAAGGCCCGCAGCCGTCGCCAGCAGGCTGAGCAGAATGGTGACGAAAATCGTCGTATGGACGGCTTTCTTCAGCCCCTCCTCGTCGTGGGCGCCGTACCGCTGGGAGATGATCACGGAGGCGCCGGTGGCCAGGCCGGCGCAGAAGCCGACCACGGTGTTGATGATCGGGCCCGTGGACCCGACCGCGGCCTGGGCCTCCTTGGACACAAAGTTGCCGACCACCAGCGTATCCACCGTGTTGTAAAGCTGCTGAAAGAGCAGCCCGACCCCCGTGGGCAGGGCAAAATTGAAAAGGTGACGCCCGATGCTTCCCTGGGTCATGTCGGAATCCGTTCGAATGAACCGTGCCATGCTGCCTCCGATCGGTGATGCTTTGTACAGCCGGACAGAGCACGCCGGACCGGTATCCTGCCGCTTCGGAATGCTGCCGTATCGACTATCATATCATAGTTTGAACTGTTTTGCAGTCCCGGAGCGCGTTTTTCTTCCCCGGGATTTTCAGAATATTTCTTTTCAGGGCGCTTGACAGGCGCATTTATATTTGATAAAATATACTTGCATCAAATGATAGCCAGTGAAGCCCTTGATGCGCGGCCTCCCGTCCGGCCGGGGAGGCATCCTTCGGGATCCGGCCCCGAAAGCGGGGCGAAGGCCGGAAAGGCTGCTTCAGCAGCGGAAAGAAGATATCTGAAAGGAGAGCAGGAAATGAAAACCGTTTATGATTTCACCGTGAAGGACAGGAAGGGTCAGGAGGTCAGCCTGGCGGATTATCGGGGAAAGGTTCTTCTGATCGTCAATACGGCCACCGGCTGCGGCTTTACGCCTCACTACGAGCCTCTCGAAGCCATGTACAGGGATCTGAAGGATCAGGGCTTTGAAATTCTGGACTTCCCCTGCAACCAGTTCGCGAACCAGGCCCCCGGCAGCGATGACGAGATTCATGAGTTCTGCACCCTGAAGTTCGGTACGGAATTCCCCCAGTTCACCAAGATCGACGTGAACGGCGATTCGGCGGATCCGCTCTTCGTTTTCCTGGCGACGGAAAAGCCTTTCGCCGGCTTCGGCAAGGGCCTGAAGAACGCCGCGCTGAACAAGTTCTCGGATATGAACAACAGGAAGTACGGCGACAAGGCCTATATCAGATGGAATTTCACGAAGTTCCTGATCAACCGTGAAGGCCAGGTCATCGCCCGGTTTGAGCCCACCGTGGATATGAAGGACGTCCGGGAAGCGGTCACCGCCGCCCTGTAATCCCCTTCCCCGCCGCGAAACGCGCCCGCCCCGGGCCGCCGGAGCCGGCGAAGCCGGGCGAAAGCCCCGGGCTCCCGGCGAAGCAAAGCGGCAGTCCCGGGCCGCCGGCCCCGGCATGGAAAAGCCACAGCCCAGGGCCCCGGCGAAACAAAGCTGCAGTCTCCGGACCGGAAAAGCGCTCCCCTGAAAAGCGCGTTTCCGGTCCTTTTTTTCCGCCCCGCTTCCCCGCCTTCGCCGTTGACACCGGAAAAGACATAAAATATAATCAGTTCGTCGATCTTTTTCCCGGCTCCGCCGGGCTGTACTTTCCGATTCTTGTGAAAAGAAGGGAAACCGCATCATGCTCATGATGTTTCTCAAAATGTCCGCGCTCACAGCGCTGTATGTGCTGCTGACAGGCCTCCTCTGGAAGGCGGCGAAACAGAAGATGGGAAAGCCGGCGATGAAGCTGCTGGTCGGCCTCATCTACGGTCTCTGCTCGGTTCTGTCCACCCATTTCGGCGTGAATTACGGCCCGATGATGCTGAATGTGCGCGATATGGGTCCCCTTTGCGCGGGTCTTTTTTTTGATCCCTTTTCCGGCATTCTGGCTGGCCTGATCGGCGGTGTTGAGCGCTTCATCGCGGGAACATACTGGGGAATCGGCTCCTATACCCGGATCGCCTGCAGCCTTTCCACCGTCCTCGCCGGGTTCCTGGCCGCGGCGGTGAACCGGCTGATGCTCAGGCGGAAAATGCCCTCCCCGGTCTATGCCTTCTTTACCGGCGCCCTGATGGAAGTTTTCCATATGTACGTGATCTTCGTGACCCATCGGGATGACCTTGACATGGCCTTCTACGTGGTGAGAGTCTGCGCGCCGCCCATGATCATCTTCACCGCCCTGGGCATGGGCGTTTCCGCGGCCGTGATCCTGATTCTGACGGGCGAATGGAAGAATCCGCTGGTCCGGGTCCCCCCGGAGGAAAACCCGATCGCCCGTAAATTCCGTTTCTGGCTGTTCACCGCCACGGCCTCGGTCCTTGTGATCACCATGCTGTTCTCCTTCGGGCTGGAAACCCAGTCCGCGATTCAGAGCGGAAAGGATCTGCTGCGCCAGTCGGCCGCCGAAGCCCGGAACGCGTATCTCCGGATCCGGGAGACGGAGGACAGGGCTGCCGAACTGGCAGGAGAGGCCGCCCGGGAGGATGCCGTCGCGATCTCGAAGGCCGTCAGCCTCTCCGGCGGGCTGGAAAAGGCGGACGCCGCCTTTCTGGAAGAGATGCGCACCCTTTATCAGCTGACGGCCGTGGCCGTCATCGGCCGCGACGGCCGCCTGATCGCCTCCGCGGGCAGCACCTCCGTCTACAGCGGTCTGCTGTACAACGTGCTGGAGGGGAATCTGGAAAGCAGGTTCGCCCGCGTGTCCGCCGCCCGGATGGTCGCCGGCGCCCGGTGCGAAGGCGGCATGATCCAGACCGTCATTGACACGGAAGGGTTGTCGGAGAAGCTCGGAATCGACACTCTCCGCGAAGCGCTCGTCCGCTCCAGGGCGGAAGGCACGGGCTTCTGTTCGGTCATCCGGACCAGCGGGCGCGTCCTCGAGGGCAGTCACGCCGGCGAAACCATGGATCAGGATGAGCTGACCCTGATGATGGCGCAGCCTCAGTCCACTCCCTTTTCCGCGGCGCTGTTCAATGTGGAAGGGCTCTGCCAGACCGAGCGTCTGGACGCGGGAACGCTGATGCTGATGCAGCTGCCGCTGGAGGATATCTACGCGGACCGGGATGCCCAGGCCTATGAAACCGCCCTGGCGGATATCATCCTTTTTGCCGTGATCTATTTTGTGATCTCCATGCTGGTGCAGGGCATCGTGGTCAATAACCTGCAGCGGGTCAAATCTTCCCTGGACCGCATTGCCAAAGGCCATCTGGACGAGGTCGTTTCGGTGCGCGCCTCTTCGGAGTTTGCCTCTCTTTCCGATGATATCAACCAGACGGTCGATGTGCTGAAGGGCTATATCGACTCGGCGGAAAAGCGCATGGAGCAGGAGCTGGAGTTCGCCCGCGTCATTCAGGAATCCGCCCTGCCGAAGAATTTCAAATTCCCGCGGAATGACTTCTCTCTCTGGGCCCTCATGGATCCGGCGAAGGAAGTGGGCGGAGACTTCTATGATTTCTTCTTCCTCGGCGAGAACAGGCTGGCCCTGGTGATCGCGGACGTTTCCGGCAAGGGGATCCCCGCCTCCCTGTTCATGATGCGGTCCAAAACCACCATCCGCGGCCTGACGGAGTCCGGCCTGTCCCCGTCGGAGATTCTCACTCGCGCCAACAACTCCCTCTGCGAGGGCAACGAAGCGGAAATGTTCGTCACCGTGTGGCTGGGGATCATCGATCTGTCCACGGGAAAGATGATCTGCGCGAACGCGGGCCATGAGTATCCGGTCATCATGCGCGCGGGCGGGGATTATGAGTATTTCCGGGATAAGCACGGCCTCGCCCTCGCCGGGATGGAAGGCATGCGCTATAAGGATTATGAGCTTGATCTCCGCCCGGGGGACCGGCTGTTCGTGTATACGGACGGCGTTCCGGAAGCCATCAATCCACAGGTCGAGCAGTACGGCGCGGATCGGCTGCTCAGCGTGCTGAATCAGGAGAAGGACTCCCCCCTGGATCAGATGCTGCCCGCGCTGCGCCGGGATATTGAGAACTTCGCCGCCGGCGAGGACCAGTTTGACGATATTACCATGCTCGGTTTTGTCTATAACGGCCCCGAAGGCCAGGCGTAAACGCCCCCGGCTCGGGCGCAGCCGCCCCGAAGGGCGGGCAAAGCCGCTCCAAAGGGCAGGCACAGACGCTCCGCAGGGCGGGTGTAAACGCCCCGAGGGCCGGAAAAAAAGGGAACCCGGTGAATCCGGGCTCCCTGTTTTGTATTCTTCCGTCCCTTTCCGGATTCCGCCCGGAATCCGGAAAGCGGCCCCGCGGGTTACGTGTTGGCTCCGATCAGATTCCGATAGAAATCCACCGCGCCGGGCAGGCAGCTGTATTCGATGTTCTCGTTCAGCCCGTGCATGCCCTTCATCTGCTCCGGCCCGTAGATCACCGGAGTGAACCGGACCACGTGCTCCGCGATTTCCTCATAGCAGCGGGCGTCCGTGGCGCCGGTCATGACATAGGGGCAGGTCTCCAGCCCCGGGAAGGTCTCGGAGATCACCTGCCGCACGAGCCCGAAGCCCGGTCCGGAGATATCCACGCTCCGGGACGCATCCACCGCGTGGAAGGTCTCCATCTCAAGCCCGTGCTTCTTCGCGATCCGCCGCACCTTTTTCAGGCTGGCCTTCATCCCTTCGTGGGGGATAAAGCGCATGTTCGCCCCCAGGGTAGCCTCCTGGGGCAGCACGTTGTAGGCGTCCGATCCGGACAGCCGGGTAAAGGCGATCGTCGTCTGCAGCATGGCGCCCGCCTGCGGGCTGATCGCGGGCAGCGCCCGCAGCAGCAGCGGCTTGAACAGCCACATGTTCGAAAACAGCATCCGCATGTAGAACGGGGCGTAGGGCGCCAGCTGCTCAAACAGGTTCCGCACCTCCGGCGCCATCTTCCGCCGGAAGGGATTTTTATGCTCAAAATACCATACGAAGTCCGCCAGCCGGGCCACGGGCGTGTGCTTTCCCGGGGCGCTGGCGTGTCCGCCCGAGGATCGGGCCCGCAGCAGAATGTCCGCCTTTCCCTTTTCAAAGACGCCCACCATGGCGAAGTTTCCGTGAATCCCGCCCACGGGG
>CAMVDI010000045.1 GCA_947166205.1 uncultured Clostridia bacterium | reverse complement strand
TCCCGCGGAAATCACCGGACACCGGGACAATCCCCTGACCGTGACGGCTCCCGAACCCGGAAACGTCACGATCGAGATCTGGGATGAAACCACCCTTTACCGGAGGCTGGAAGCGGATGTTCCCGGGGGCGAAAGCCGGATCCTCTGGGACGGGCTGGGATGGAACGAGGAGAGGATGGCCCGGAAGGATTATACCCTTCGCGCTTCCCTGACCGGCGGATCCGGCCGGGAATATACATCCGAAGCCAGCTTCCGCTTCGCGCTGCCCAGCGACCCGACGGTTTATTCGGAGGAACCCGCCGACTGGTTTCTTGAATTCAAAACCCTCTATACGGATCAGCTGACCGCCGAGTTTTACGATCAGGAAACCGGCGCGCTGGCGCTTTCCGCCTCAAGACAGGTGAAGGGAGGAAGGGTCAACCGGATTACGTTCTCCCCGCTGACAGGAAAGCGCCGGCTGCCGGCCGGCGAATACCGGGTCCGGGTGTACGGGCAGCAGAACCCCGCCGCCGGGAAGGAATTCTCCCTGCGGGTCGCTGAAGGGAAAAGACCGGTGCTCCCGCTGACGGTTACGGGGAATATTATGCCCGGAAGGGACGCGACGGACGAGGAAATCTGGGAGAAGATGACGGCCCCCGCCACGGTCATCGACCTGAAGAATGTGGCACATCAGCGGGTTTACCGGGAGCCGGACGCGGACAGCCAGGTCATCGGCCAGCTGCACGGCCAGAGCCAATGCCTGAGCGTGCTGGAGATCCGGGGAAAATGGGTCCGGATCAGCGCCTGGAGCCACGAGCGCGGTCAGCCCGTGGAAGGCTGGGTACCCGAAAAGGTGCTGAAGGTGGTCCAGCCCCAGACGGAATACGGACTGCTGGTTGACAAACGGGAGCAGACGCTGACCCTGTACCGGAGGGGTGAAAAGGTCGATACGCTGCTGGTCTCCACGGGAAGAATGACCCGGGGAGAACTGTATCAGGAGACGGCGGCCGGCAGCTTTCTGACGGACGAACACATGAGCGACTACTCGACGAACGGGCTGAAATACGATTTTGTGATCAGGTATGACGGCGGAAACCTGCTGCATCAGATTCCGTACGCGTGGAGCGAGGAAGGCAAAAAGGAAATGAACCCCGGGGAGATTTTCCTGGGAACTAAGGCCAGCCATGCCTGCATCCGGATTCAGGAGAAGCCGGGCGCGTCCGGACTGAATGCCTACTGGTTCTGGACGCATCTGCCCTATCATACCAGAGTCATCGTTCTGGACGACCCGGAGGAACGGAACTGGGCGGAAATTCTGGCGACGGGGCAAACCCCGGATCTGGAGGAAGGCCTGAGGAACGCCTGGACGGTCGAGCAGGAGGCGGACGAACAGGCGGTCACGATCACATTCGGCGGGGACGCGGTGCTGGGCGGAAGAGAGGTCTATTACGGACTGGCGGAGGGAATGCCGGCCATCCTGGAAAAAGAGGGAATGGAATGGCCTTTTTCAGGGCTGAGCGGCATCTTTTCGGCGGACGACCTGACGGTCATCAACCTGGAATGCGTGCTGAAGGAGAACGGTCAGGGGGAGGACAGGGAAAAGGAATGGCGCTTCCGGGGCCTGCCGGAATATGTCCGGATCCTTCAGGAAGGAAGCGTTGAACTGGTCAATATCGCCAACAACCATACGATTGACTATGGAGACGAGGGGTACGAGTCCACCCTGCGGGCGCTTGAAGGGAAGATTCCCTGCTGCGGAAACAGCCATAACGTGATCCTTGAGGTCAGGGGGCTGAAATTCGGTTTCGGCGGATGCCGGGAAACCACCTACAAAAAAGACCCGGGGATCATCGCCCGGGACATTCAGGAGCTGCGGGAGCTTGGCGCCGATTTCGTCATTTACCAGTGCCACTGGGGAACCGAATATGAGGGGAACCACAACGTGATGCAGGAAGCCATGGCCAGAGCCTGCCACCGGGCGGGGGCGGACCTGGTGATCGGCCATCATCCCCACGTGGTCCAGGGCGTTGGCCGGATCGGGGATATGCCGGTCATCTACAGCCTGGGAAACCTTTGCTTCGGAGGAACACTGAAGCTGACGACCTATGACGCCGTCCTGGCACAGGCTGTTTTCCATCCGGGACGGACGGAGAACCGGGTCAGCCTGAAGCTGATACCCATCCTGACCAGCTCCTCGGCGGCCGGAAGGATCAATGACTACCGGCCTGTTCCGGCCGGGGAGACGGACGCGATGCGCATTCTGCGGAAAATCCAGAAGGACACGCCCGTTCTGCTCACCGAATGGGCGGTGCTCGACTACTGAGACCTGCGCTGTTCCATCCGCGGAAGGCGCGGCGAAACAACAGGGCAGGGGGGGCTTCCCGGCGGGGAGCGGATCCTTCCGGGAGAAAGATTCTATGACCGGGGAGCAAAGGTCATGAACTGACACTCCAGCCGGCCGTTATACAGCCGGCGGCGCCTGTCCGCCCGACGGCCGAAGGCCTTCTCAAATCCGGGATCGGAGGCGATGACACAGAGCGTCCATCCCGGATGCCTGTCCTGCAGAAGACGGAGATCCCGATACAGCGCGCGGCAGCTCTCCTGATCCCCGAGGCGCTCTCCGTAGGGGGGATTGCAGAGAAAGACGCCGCTTTCCCCGGAAAGACGGAGCTGCTGAAGCGGCAAGACACGGAGATCCACTTTTCCCTCAAGACCCGCCTGACGCATATGGCGGGAGGCGAGATCCACTGCCTCCGGATCCAGATCGGACCCGGCAATCCCCTGAATCCTGGCGGGGTCTCCTTCCGACCGGACCCGCGCCCGGAGAGCTTCACCCTCCGGGCGGGAAAAGAATGAAAAGGATTCCATCGCGAAGGTACGGTTGGCGCCGGGAGCCAGATGCCCCATGCGGAGGGCGGCTTCGGCCAGAATCGTGCCTGTGCCGCAGCAGGGATCGTACAGCGGGAGCCCGGGACGCCAGGGACTGAACTCCACCAGGGCCGCGGCCAGCGTTTCCCTGAGCGGCGCCTCTCCGTTCCAGGTCCGGTATCCCCTGCGGGACAGGGAAGACCCGGAAGTATCCAGCAGGATCCGCACGGTATCCGCATGAACGCTGAGATGAACCGGGAAAGCGGCTCCCTTTTCCGGGAAGACGCTTCGCCCGGTTTTCGCCTTCAGACGCTCAAGCAGGGCTTTTTTGGCAACGGACTGACAGTCTCTGGCACTCATGAGACGGCTCCGGGCGCACTGAGCGGAAAAGTTGAAGGCTTCCGTACCCCGGGTATAACGCTCCCACGGAACGGAGGAGACCAGCTGAAAGAGATCCTCAAAGGAAAAGCAGGGACGCTCCGCCAGCTCCAGGTACACTCTGTCGCTGAACCGGAGGCGAAGATTGCAGAGAAAGGCGTCCGACACGGAACCGTCAAAACGGACAAAGCCGTTTTCCGCGCGGACATTCTTCATTCCGAGCCGCTTCAGCTCGCCGGAGATGGCTCCTTCCAGCCCGAAGGCAGAGGCCGCGGCACAGGAAAAGATCTGATCCATGGAAAAACGCCCCCTTCCGGTGAAAGTTTACCTGCTTTTCCGCGGACTGTAAAGCCTGTTTCTGCCGGCTTGATTTTCAAAGACCGGTCGGATATAATAATCGGGATCAGAAGCGGCTTCCGGCACACCTCCGATTCGGCGCACGCCGGCGCCGGAAGGAGACGAAGAGCCGGATTCCGGCCGTACCGACTGTGAAGAAAGAGGGCTTGCGGATGAAACTGATCATTGCGATCGTTCAGGATGAAGATTCTTCCAGACTCCTGACCGGGCTGATGAACAAAGGATTCGGCGTGACCAAGCTGGCGACGACCGGAGGTTTTCTGAAGGCGGGGAATACGACGCTGCTTATCGGCGTGGAGGACGAACGGGTTACCGAAGCCATCGAAGCGATCGAAGCGGTCTGCAAAAGCCGGAAACAGATGACCACCGCCCACACGAACGCCACAGGGGTTTCCGCGGGAGGCTATGTTCCCTTCCCGGTGGAGGTGACCATCGGCGGCGCGACGATGTTCGTTCTGAACGTAGAGCAGTTTTTGAAGGTATAAGATGATTTCGCTGAACCGGTTTTTGGCGCAGGGAGAAGCTGTTTCCGCGCTGATGAGGCAAATCCGGGAAAACAGGCTGCCCCATGCCCTGCTGATCACAGGAGAAGCGGGAATGGGCAAGATGACCCTGGCCCGGGCGATTGCCGCCTCCCTGCTCTGCGAAGGGGATCAGCGGGAAGAGATGCCCTGCGGAAAATGCAGGGCATGCCTTCAGATGGAGAATCTTTCGCACCCGGACCTGATCGTCATGCAGAAGGGCGAGCCTCTGATCCCTGCGGACAGAAAGAAAACCGTCATTCCGGTGGACGATATCCGGGAAATGATCCGCCGGACCGGGCTCCGGGGCTTTGAGAGCAACCGGCACGCGATCATCGTCCGGCATGCGGAGGATATGACCGAGGAAGCCCAGAACGCGATGCTGAAGACGCTGGAGGAGCCGCCGGAGGGGACTTTTTTTCTGTTGACCAGCGTGAATGGGGACAGGCTGCTCCCCACGATTGTCAGCCGATGCCGCCCGATCAGGCTGCACGCGTGGTCCGGGACGGAGATTCTTCGCGCGCTGGAGGAAAACGGGCAGTCCGGGCCCCGCGTCCGGAGCCTCATTCCGGAGGCGGAGGGTTCCATCGGGAAAGCGCTGCGCATGGCCGGGGACGCGAATTATCAGGCTTTCCGGGAAGAAGTGATCCGGGATTTTCTGGACTGCCCGCGGAGGGGAGATATCCTTTCCGTTTCAAACAAGTGGAAGGACCGCAGGAACGAGGCTGAGGAAGCCTTCTCCGTGATGGATCATTTTTTCAGCAGCCTGGCCCGGGACGGTCTGGGGCAGGGAATGACCCCGGAAGAAAGAAGCGTCATTCCAAAGCGGTGGCAGGTTTTTGCCGGGAAAGCCGGGCCCGAGGATTATGTCCGCCTGATGGAGGCGGTCAGCCTGGCCAGACGGAGGGTGGAGGGCTCGGTTTCCTTCCAGGCCGTCATTGAACAGTTAATTTTGAATTTCATGGAGGCAGTTGTGCCATGATCAGGGTTGCAGGAATCCGTTTCCAGCAGGAAGGCAAGATGGAATACTATAACGCGGGTGAGCTGGAAATCCGCGTGAACGATTACGTTATCGCCGAGACGGCCCGGGGAATCGAACTGGGCGAGGTGATTCTCGGCGTGCGCGAGATGGAGGATGAACAGGTTCCCGCGGAGCTGCCCAGAATTGTCCGGGCGGCCACGGGGCAGGATATTCAGCAGGCGACGGAGAACCGGACCCGGGAGCGGGAAGCCTATCAGACCTGCCAGCGGAAGATCGCGGAGCACAAGCTTGAGATGAAGCTTGTTTCCGTTGAGACGACCTTTGACAACAGCAAGATGCTCTTCTATTTCACCGCCAACGGGCGGGTGGACTTCCGCTCCCTGGTGAAGGATCTGGCATCCACCTTCCGGACCCGGATTGAGCTTCGCCAGATCGGCGTGCGGGACGAGGCGCGGATGCTGGGCGGACTGGGCCCCTGCGGCCGGCAGATCTGCTGCGGCGCGTTCCTGACGGACTTTCAGCCCGTATCCATCAAGATGGCCAAGGAACAGAGCCTCTCCCTGAACCCCACAAAGATCAGCGGCGTCTGCGGACGGCTGATGTGCTGCCTTAAGTATGAACAGGATCAGTACGAAGCGGTCCGGAAACGGATGCCGAGAATCGGCCGGGAAGTGGTCACTCCGGAGGGAAATGGAACCGTTGTGGACCTGAACGTTGTGAAGGAAACGGTTACGGTCCGTATTCCCGCGGGTGATTCCTCCGAGAACAGGACTTTCCCGCTGGATCAGATTACCCGCCCGGGACAGGAAGTCCGGGAGCCTGCGCCCGCGACGGAGGGCGAAGCGGGGAGGGAGCAGGAGCCGGAGACGGAGCCGGAAATGGACGCCCAGGAGATTCCGGAGGAGCTGAAGCACCTTCAGGATCCGGAACCGACGGAAGAAAAGGGCGGGGAGAACAGCCGCCCGCCCCGGCCAAGACGGAGCAGGACCGAGAAAAACGGACAGCGCTTCGGCCCGGGAGCGGGGAAACCGAAGGAAAAGCGGGAACAGGAGCCAGCCGCCGACAAACCAAAGCCGGCGAAACCGAAGGGCCCCAAGGCAAAACCCGCGGACCGGGATCAGAAGCTGGGGCAGCCGGTTCGCCGGGAGAATCCGGAGCGGGAAAAGAAGAACCCCGGAAAGGCGGAACCGAGGCGCTCCGAGATGAAGCGGGGGGAAAACGGAAAGCGGCCTGAAAAGAAGACGGAAGGAGCCGGACGCCCGGAGCCTGAAGTGAAGGCAGGAGGCGGCCGCGCGCCGGAAGAGGAGAAGAAGGTTCCGAAGTCGAAAGGCTGGGCGGCCGCTCTGGAAAAAGCCATGCAGGCGGCGGATCAATAAAAAAGGAACCTCTTGCATTTTCGGCAAAATCAGATATAATGATTACAGTCCCTGTAAGGACAAGACCATATTTTGGAGGTTGAACTTATGGCATATCAGATTTCTGACGAATGCATCGCCTGCGGCGCCTGCGCGGCGGAGTGCCCGGTGAGCGCCATTTCCGAAGGCGAGAACAAGTATGTCATCGACGCGGATACCTGCATCGAATGCGGCGCCTGCGCCGAGACCTGCCCCGTGGGAGCTCCCGCCCAGGCGTAAGCTTTCCACCCCCAAAAGGGGCTGTCTCAAAATGATCTGAGAGGATCATAAGAGGCAGCCCCTCTTCTTTTGCCCAGAATTCGGCAACAGCAAGAAATTCCGGAGTATAGCAAACACAAGTACCTGTTTTTTCATTATTTTTTTAGGGAATGACAGGATCAAAATCTCATAAACCTTTGGGAAAAGACTCCGGAACCTTCAAGGCTGTTCCCAAGCGACCTTTTTGGATTTTAAAATGGAGCTTGAGAATATTAATGGCCAGCGTCAGGAGCAACCATTCAGCTTCAACGTTCTTCTTTCCACGGGTGAGGAACCTGCGAAAACCCATATCCTCTTTAGCGAATGCGAAAGTACCTTCTGCCTGGATGGAACGATTGACTCTGAGCAGGATACCTTCATCGGAAGTAATCTTCTTCTCCATTGCTTCCCGCTGTCGGGCGAACCGCTTTGAAACATACAGGACTTTGTGACGTTCCTCCAAAGGCTTCTTGCTAATCCATCCTTTCCGCCACTGCATTGAGTAATCTCACCGGATCATCCTTGGGAATCTGGATGCTGCAGTCCAGCGGAATCCATAGTTGATATCCGTTCTCATTTGCGCTATAATTGGCCTGCAGGTTTAGTGTTTGATTCATCACCTACATTATACCGCAAATGCCCGATTCCTTTAAGGTTTCGGGTGTTTTTGGTATGTTTTTTTATTATAAAAAAGGACTGCCTCACTTCATTCTTAGTGAGACAGCCCCTTTGTCAACGATCCGAGAAACTGGAACCGGTCATCTATTTAGTCCTGAAAGAAGAGAAGGATCGGTTTTATCATCGTGAGCCGGGATGACCTGGCTTATCTGTGAAAAAAAGAATCAAAGCCGGTCTGTTCCAGTATTTCTCCTACGACATCGTTTTCCCCGTAAAGTGAAAGCCCGCCCGTGCAGGCCTTGTGCATGATCAGCAGCACGCGCAGGCCGGCAGAGGAGATGTATCCCTGCATTGATACCCGCCTGTATTCAAATGGCGCAGAATTGTTCAGGCTTCCGTTGCTCAGGAATGATATTCTGTTCGATTCCTGCCTTTGTTTTTTGCCAGCAGCATAGCTTCATCCGCTGCTTTAACAAGGGCACTCAGTTCTCCTTCTCCTCTCATGACTCCGATGCTGACGGTCACGTGTATACATTTTTCACTGTTGGGGATGTTAATCTCCATTTTCTCGATCTGAGCACGAACTCTCTCCGGGTCACACATATTCTTCTCTTCCGGGAACCATACTACGAATTCTTCACCGCCCCAGCGGCATACTTTGGTGTTGGCTTCCATCTCGATTCTCTGAGCGACGCTTGCCAGGACCAAATCGCCGATATCATGGCCGTAGGAATCATTGACCTGCTTGAAATGATCAATATCAATCATCATCACAGCCTGGTCGCCAAGGTTCGTAAAGGCGGAGTACCATTCCTCCAGCCCCTGACGATTGAGCAGTTTCGTCAGATAATCATGTTCTGCATAATATCTGTATTTTTCCCGCATCTTGTTCAGTTCATCCTGTGTAACGGACCTGATGGTTTCCAGCAGCGTGGAAAGCAGGAAGAACGCCAGATAGAGAATTGGGAATCTCATGATGAATGTTTGATTATATTCGTACTGGAGAAGCGATCTTCCCGCAGGGATCCAGAAGAAAAACACAAGAATGGCAAACATAATTGCGCAGAGAATCGATGCGCGTTTTCGTCCGAAAAGCAGCATGCCGCAAGCCGGCAGCATCATAATCCAGAGAGCGGAAAACCCGTCCGGATTCCCGGAAATCAGGAAAAATAGGAAGAGCAGAACTATTTCTATGCTGAAAAGAATGGAAGCGATGGTTCTTCCTGTTTCGCGGCCTTTTTTCACAAGCAGATAATTGACAAAACATAAAACCGCAAACACCGCTGTGAAAATCGTCAGAATGCCTTTGTGTGTAATAACATTCAGGACGGTCATAAACGCTGAAACAAGACCGAGCAGAATAAAAATGCCGACGTATTGCAGCTCTTTTCGCTTCTCATCATCGGTTAAGACTTCTTGCCACTTTCCGCGCATAGCAAACTCTTCCTTTCAGTCTGGGCCTTTCTTTTCATGGGAGGGCTGCTTTCTTTCACCTTTTTCATCGGGTCGTCAGGTCCCCGATTCAATACTGCATCGCATTTTTTTCTCGGTCAGACGCGATTCCTGCAGCCTCCCTCATCGAAAAAAGCAACTATACCGTATGAATTAAAATAATAACACTTTGCAGCAGGCAATCCAAGAACAATTTCGGAATTTTCTCGCAAACTCCTTAACGTCCAGAAAGACAGTGTTTCCGCAGCCTTTCCGCGTTTTGAATTGATTTTTAAAGGCTGCTGGGGTATACTTCCTTTAATGTCCTGTATGTCGGATACAGTTTTTCCGGGCTGCGTTTTGTAAAATATCCCAAGTGGATCATGATTTATCGAGCAGGATGCTTTCAATCATCAGAATAATGTGAGGGCATTGCATATGGCAAATGAAAGATTCTCCGCTGTAGGCATAAACATTCAGGAAAAGGCCACCATGATCTGGAACGTGGCGGATCTGCTGCGCGGCCCCTTCAAGCCGCATGAGTACGGCCTTGTCATCCTCCCGATGACGGTGGTGAAGCGCTTCCATGATTGTCTGCTGCCGACTCATCAGGCAGTGCTGGATACCTGGGAGAAGGTGCAGAAGCTGGCGGTAACCGATGGCTTTCTCCGTACAGCCTCCGGCTATCAGTTTTACAATACCAGCCGCTTCACCTTCGAGAGGCTCCTGGCCGATCCGGAGAATATCGAGAGCAATTTCCGGGATTATCTGAACGGCTTCTCCTCCAATGTGCAGGATGTGCTGTCCAAGTTTGATTTCGATAATATCATCAAGCGCATGGTGGACAGCAATACCCTGTATCTGGTGATCAAGGAGTTCGCAACCCCGAAGGGCTATCTCGGTCCGGACAAAATCAGCGCCGTAGACTGCGGCTATATTTTCGAGGATCTTGTCCGCCGCTTCTCCGAATCCTTCGGCGAGGAAGCCGGAGCCCATTTCACCAGCCGGGATATCATTTATCTGATGACGGATCTGCTCCTCTCCGGGGAGGATCTGAGTCGGCAGGAGAATATCACCGTCTATGAAAGCAAGACGCGGTATTTGATACAATTTAACGATTCCCCTCTCAGGGGTGTCGCTTAGGGTTTAGGGGTGTCGGTTTTCAGAAACCGGCATAATCTGTATTATGGCAGACGTGGAAATCGATGTTTATGGAGACAATTATGGATAAAGAAACAATCATGGTGAACTACATCCGGGAGGCCTATGAAAAAGGTGCTTTTACCGGAACATGGTTATACGCCGAGAACGGCAAGATCGTGTCGAAGGGTGCTATCGGATTCCGTGACCCAGAGAATACACTGCCTATGCGGGAGGACAGTATTTTTGATATTGCTTCGATCAGCAAGCAGTTTACCGCAGCGGGAATCATGCTTCTGCGGCGCAGGGGGCTGCTGAGCCTTGAGGATGAGATCACGAAATATTTCCCGGAGATTCCGTATGCGGGTATAACGATCAGGCACCTCCTCACTCACACAAGCGGTTTTTCCGACTGTGATGATGATATCGAAAGAATCTTCGAGGAGGAAGGCATGATCCCGGACAATAACGTGATCCTCCGCATCCTCACGGAGTGCAGACCCGAGCTTTCATATCCGACGGGCGAAGGATTCGAGTATACCGATACAGGCTATCAGCTGCTTGCCGAGATCGCGGAAAAGGTCTCGGGTGTGCCCTTTGAGGAGTTTCTGAAGAAGAATGTATTCGAGCCCGCGGGACTGGATTCCACCCGCGTGTATCACCGCAGAAAGGACAAGCTCCAGATTGATGATCTTGCCGTCGGTCTCGTGTTTGAAAAGGGAGAGCTCATCCTCCCCGAGGATTCAAAGGCAAGGGATTACGTTCTTTCCCACGATGGAATGAACGGCAATATGGCGGTCTATTCCAATATCATTGACCTTTTCAAATGGGATCAGGTACTGCGTGAAGGAAGTCTTCTAACGCCGGAGGAGCAGAAACTGATGGTTACTCCCGCGACCCTCATCAATGGGGAACCGGCTCGCGAGGAAGGCGATGATGACGACTATGGCTTTGGTTGGGTGCTCCTCCACGACGAAAAGCTGGGACTCATCGCCTGCCACAGCGGTTATGTGCCCGGATATCAGACGTGGTTTGCACGCTATCTCGACGCGAACGCGGTGCTTGTACAGCTTTGCTGCCGTGAGTACACAGACGTCAGAGCTTACGTTGCCTTCGACTCAGGCATGGAAGCTATTGTCCGTGGGCTTAAGCCGGAACCAATCCGATCGATCGATGATATCGCCCTCCAAAGCCCCGACAAGTCTGGCTGGGAAGCCTTATGTGGAAAATACGAGCATCCGGAGGACAGTGATTTCTTCGTGGATGAGGTTTACATGAAGGAAGGCGAGCTTTATGCGAAGACGGTCGACGGTGACGACGAAATGGAATTCCGCCTCTATCCCATCGGCGAAAACAAGTTCGGCCGTAAAGCTGGGATGCTGGAGTTGACCTTCGGCGACGAATGTCTGATATACGAC
>CAMVDI010000044.1 GCA_947166205.1 uncultured Clostridia bacterium | reverse complement strand
GAGCCCGCACAGAGCGGTCTCCCCGGTGGGGAGCCGCGACAATGCGGGCGACCGGTCATTCGACGACCGCCAGTGGCGGAAATCTCGTCGAATTTTAACAGAGCCCGCACAGAGCGGTCTCCCCGGTGGGGAGCCGCGACAATGCGGGCGACCGGGCATTCGACGACCGCCAGTGGCGGGCGACCGGTCATTCCCATTCAGGTTTGCAACGGCGGATGCCGTTCAAATAATACTCTTTTAAGGAGGACGGTTATCATGAAGAGAATCCTGGCAATCCTGTTGACCCTGGCGCTTGTCGCTTCTCTCGGAATCACCTCCGCTTTCGCGGAAGATTTCGTGGACGGCAAGTTCACCAACCCTGTCCATCTGACGGTGGAAGTGTACAACCGCTACAATGACGGCGGTACCGATCCCACCAGCAGCGTCTATGCCAAGTACATCCATGACGGCATGCTGGAGAAGTACAACATCGACGTGGAATTCATCTCCGTCGGCCGCTGGACCGAAGTGGACGACATCGGAAACCTGCTGGCTGCCGGCCAGGCCCCCGATGTGTGCGTGACCTATTCCTATCCCACCATCCTGACCTACGCGGACATGGGCGGCATCGTGGACCTGAACGAGCCCCTGACCCAGTACAAGGATGAGCTGGGCAACCTGTGGGCCCTGCTGGAAGACTACAACATCTACTACGATCAGGATCCGGATACCAAGGCCCTGTGGTGCGTCGAAGCCCGTCTGGCCAACAACGCCCGCATCAACACCTTCATCCGGGAAGACTGGCTGACCAAGCTGGGTCTGGAAATCCCGAAGACCGAGGAAGAGTTCTATCAGTGCCTGATCGCTTTCCGTGACAACGCGGAAACCCTGCTGGGCGCCGACAAGGACAAGATGATCCCCTTCCTGACCACCACCGATATCGGCTGGATGTGCAACCAGGTCATCAACGGCCATGTGGCCCATGACATCAGCGACGAAACCGCCTATGTGTACGGCTATGACAGCCGGCAGATCCTGTATCCCGGCGCCAAGGAAGGCATCCGCGTGCTGAACAAGTGGTACAACGAAGGCCTCATGTGGAAAGACTTCGCCCTGAGCGATTCCGACCAGGCGGACAACCTGATCAAGAGCGGCTGGGTCGGCGCCTTCGGCCACAACTACGATTATCCCTACCGCAACGGGGAAGACTCCATCCAGGTCAGCATCCAGCGCGCTGCCGGCCCGGACGCCGCCTTCGTGGCCATCGAGCCCTTCACCGATGACGCCGGCGTGCCCCGGAAGTTCCTGTCCGACCGGGTTGACCGGAAGTGCTTCCTGCCCGCCACCTGCAGCAACGTCCACGCGGCTCTGCTGTACCTGGACTTCATCTCCGATCCTGAGGTCATCAAGTTCCTGCAGGTCGGCGAGGAAGGCATCGTGCACGAAGTGACCGAGGACGGCGCCTACAAGCTGCTGGCCATGAGCGATGAGAACAAGGCCGTCTGGATCCAGAACAGCCTGAACAACATCGACCATACCATCACCGTCAACGGCCAGTATCTGGGCGACGCCACCGTGGCCTCCCTGGCTCTGGGCTACGCGGGCATCGATCCCAAGTACATCACCATCGCCTATGAGACCGCCATGCACGAAGGCCGCGTGGTCGCGAAGTTCTCCCTGCCCGCCATCGCCAGCGAGAACGAAGTCGGCTCCAGCCTGGACAGCTATCGTGACACCTGGCTGGCCAAGGCACTGGTCGCCCCCGTCGATCAGTTCGACGCCGTGTACGATGCCGAGCAGGCTGAGTACCTGGGCATGGGCGGACAGGCCATCATCGACGAGCGTGCCGCGAAGCTGAAGGAAGTGTACGGCGTGGACGTTCCCACCGACCTGCTGACCAAGTAATTTCTTAAACGGTTTCCTTCGGGAGAGGCTCAGGCCTCTCCCTTTTTCCGTGGAATCGGAAGATGGTTTTTGATTGTATTTCGCTTGTGTTTTGCAAGGGTTGTCTGTAAAATGTAAGGGCTCAAACCCGGAGGCTTTCCGGCTTCCGCAAGGAGGAAAAGGTATGTATCGGATTGCTGGCAGAAAAGAACTGAATCCTTCCATGATTCAACTGGAGATTGAAGCGCCGCTGGTGGCCCGGAAGGCCAGGCCGGGGCAGTTTATTATTCTCCGGGTCGACGAGCAGGGGGAGCGGATTCCCCTGACCGTGGCCGGAACGGATCCGGAGAAGGGGACGGTGAAGATCATCTTTCAGGTGGTCGGCGCCACCACGGAAATGCTGAGACACAGGATGGAAGGCGATTTCATTCAGGATTTCGCGGGCCCGCTGGGAAAAGCCACCGAGACGGAGGGCGTGAAGAGCGTCTGCGTGGTGGGCGGGGGCGCCGGATGCGCCATCGCCATGCCCGTGGCGGAGGAATTCCACCGGCTGGGCGCCGAGGTGACCAGCATTATCGGTTTCCGGAACAAGGATCTGCTGATCCTGGAGGACGAATTCAGAAGCTTCTCCGACGAGCTGGTCGTCATGACGGACGACGGCTCCTACGGCCGGCACGGGAACGTGACCGTCCCGCTGAAGGAAATGCTGGAGGCCGGGAAGAAGTTTGATCTGATCATCACGATCGGGCCGCTGATCATGATGAAATTCGTCACCGCCGCGGCGAAGCCCTTCGGCGTGCCGGTGACGGTGAGCATGAACCCGATCATGATCGACGGGACGGGCATGTGCGGCGGATGCCGCATCACCCTGATCCAGGACGGAAAGCGGGTGACGAAGTTCGCCTGCGTGGACGGGCCGGATTTCAACGGATACGAGATTGACTTTGACGAGGCCATGAGCCGGGGGCGGATGTACGCGGAGTACGAGCGTCACGCCTATGAAGAAGCCTGCAGCCTCTTTCAGGGCGCGTAAGGAGGGAGAACGAGATGGCTGTTAATCCGAAAAAGCATGAAATGCCCACCCAGGATCCCGCCGTCCGCGCGCGGAATTTTCAGGAGGTGGCCCTGGGCTACACCGCGGAGATCGCCGGCGAGGAGGCGGCCCGCTGCCTGAACTGCAGAAACAGACCCTGCGTGGAGGGCTGCCCGGTCAATATCTCCATCCCCGATTTCATCGCGGAAATCAAAAAGGGAAACTACGAGGGAGCCTATCAGATCATCAATCAGTCCTCCTCCCTGCCCGCGGTCTGCGGCCGGGTCTGCCCCCAGGAAACCCAGTGCGAGAGCCGCTGCACCCTGGGCATCAAGTTTGAGCCGGTGGGAATCGGCCGGCTGGAGCGCTTTGTGGCGGACTGGCACAACGCCAACGCGAAGGAAAAGGCCCAGAAGCCTGCCGCCAACGGGCACAGGGTGGCCGTCGTCGGCGCCGGCCCCTCCGGGCTGACCTGCGCGGGGGACCTGGCCAAGAAGGGATACAAGGTCACGGTCTATGAGGCTCTGCACACCGCCGGCGGCGTGCTGGTCTACGGCATTCCGGAGTTCCGTCTGCCCAAGTCCATTGTGGCGCGGGAAGTGGAAACCCTGAAGGAACTGGGCGTGGACATCGAGACCAACGTCATCATCGGCAAGACGCTGACGGTGGACGAGCTGTTCGGGATGGGCTTTGAGGCGGTGTTCATCGGATCCGGCGCAGGGCTGCCCAATTTCATGAACATCCCCGGCGAATCCCTCAAGGGCGTCTACTCCGCCAACGAGTTCCTGACCCGGTCCAACCTGATGAAGGCCTATGAGGAGAACCCCCATACCCCGATCATGAAGGGCGGCCGGGTGGCCGTGGTGGGCGGCGGAAACGTGGCCATGGACGCCGCCAGAACCGCGCTGCGCCTGGGGGCGGAAAAGGTCTATATCATCTACCGCCGCTCCATGGAGGAGCTGCCTGCCCGGCGGGAGGAAGTGGAGCACGCCCGGGAGGAAGGCATCGACTTCCGGCTGCTGTGCAATCCCACGGAGATCCTGGGATACCTGAACGCGGAAAATCCCCGGGATCCGAAGAACGGCTTTGTGACCGGAATCCGCTGCGTGCGGATGGAGCTGGGCGAGCCGGATGCCTCCGGGCGCCGCCGGCCGGTGGAAATCCCCGGCAGCGATTTTGAGCTGGAGGTGGACACGGTGGTCATGGCCATCGGCACCAGCCCGAACCCGCTGATCAAGAACACGACGGAGGGGCTGGAGGTCAACCGCCGGGGCGGCATCATCGTCAACGAGGAGGGGCTCACCTCCCGGGAGAACGTATACGCGGGCGGCGACGCGGTCACCGGCGCGGCTACCGTGATCTCCGCCATGGGCGCCGGAAAAACCGCGGCGAAAGCCATTCATGAGGCGCTGAGCGGGAAATAAAGGCCGCGGGATGGGACGGCCGGGCCCCGCGCGCTGTGAAGATCAGGCCGGGAGGTCCGGAGGCGGTGGAAATCAGGCCGCGGCCCCGACGGAAACCGGGCCGCTGAAAGAAGATCGGAGAGGGGAGGACAGGGAAAAGTGAGATTGGACCGCAAACTGATCTCCAGGCTGGTTGTGGCCGGGTTTATGCTCTTTCTGCTGATCTTCTGGTTCATGTATACGGGCCAGAGGCTGCTTTCCGCCTGCACCCCGATCTTTATCGGGCTGGTCATCGCCTATCCGCTGAACATCATGATTCAGTTCTTCCGCAAGTGCGATATCCTGTACCGCCGGAAGATTCTGAAAAGCGAGAAGATCCACCGGATCCTGACCGCGACGCTGGCGGTCATCGTGCTGCTGGGCTGCATCTCCTTCATCATCGGATACATGGGCCCCCAGCTGACCGCGGCGGCGATCACCCTGCTGGACAAGGTTCCCTCCGGGATCCAGTACCTGCTGGGTCAGCCCTTCGTGGTGCAGCTGATTCCGGATGAAACCATGGAAACCCTGCAGAAGATCGACTGGAGCAAATGGATCAACCACCTGGTCAGCCTGGTCAACAGCGACGAGCTGTTCCGGGGCATGACCGTGACCGCCACCTCCGCGCTGAGCGCCGCCAGCAACATTCTCTTCGGCATCCTTTTCGCCTGCTATTTCCTCAGCGGAAAGGAAACCATGGGAAAAGTGGCGAAGCGGATGGTCCGGGCCTTCGCCCCGGAGGGAAAGCAGGAGGGGATCCTGCACACAGGGCGGCTGCTGAACGACTGCTTCCACAGCTTTATCGTCTGCCAGGCGACGCAGGCGCTGGTGACCGGGATTTCGGCCACCGTGCTGATGAACGTATTCCGGTTCCCCTATGCGGGCATGATCGGCACGCTGAACGGTTTCTGCGCGCTGATTCCCGTGGTGGGCGGATATCTGGGAGCCATTCTGGGGACGCTGATGATCCTGACGGACTCTCCCGGCATGGCCCTGCTGTTCCTGATCTTTATCGTGATCCTGCAGAACGTCATCGGCACCCTGGTCTTCCCCCGGCTGATGGGCCAGAGCATGGGCGTTCCCTCCGGATGGACGCTGGCGGCGGTGCTGATCGGCTCCGGGCTGGGCGGGATCACGGGCATCCTGCTGGGCGTTCCGCTGACGGCCTTCGGGTACAGAATGGTCAAGGAGAAGCTGGAGGAAAAGGAGAAGGCGGGAATCCCGCCGGCGCCGGAGACCGCGGAAACCGGGGAGCCTCCGGAGGCACCGAAACTCCCGGGCCCGAAGGGGAGGGAGCGGAAATCGCTGAAACGGCCCGCCTCAGGCCGCCGGCCCGGGGATCAGGCCTGAAAGGAAAGCCATATGAAAAGCCGCTCCGAACCGGAGCGGCTTTTTCAGGGCCCGGGAATCAGAAATGCTCAAAGTCCTCTCCGGGCTGGCTGCGCTTTTTCATCCGGCGCAGGGCCATCCCCCGGCAGACGGAGGGAGGCACCCAGTCGTCCGGCCATTCGTAAAGATAGCTGCCGCAGGCGTTGATCACGGGAAGCCCGTCCCACTCCCGCTCCCTCCGGAAGGAGGCGGCGGAATAGGACTGATGGACATGGCCGTGGAACATGACCCGGGGACGGTAGGTGCTGAGCAGGGGCTTGAAGCACTCAAACCCCCGGTGGGGAAGATCCTGCTGATCCCCCAGCCCGGCGACGGGGGAATGGGTCAGCAGGATGTCAAACCCGCCGGTTCCCTTCAGCTCCCGGCGCAGCCGGGCGATCCGGCGGGCCATCTCCTCCTCCGTGAACATGCAGGGATGGTCCGGCCGGTACCGCATGGAACCGCCCAGCCCCAGAATCCGGAGACCCCGGACCAGCACCACGTGCCCCTCCGCGTTGATACAGCCCTCAGGGGGCTTTTTTTCGTAGCTCCGGTCGTGATTTCCGTGGACATACACCACCGGCCCGGAGCAGAAGCAGGTCATATAGCTCAGATAGGAGGAGGGCAGGTCGCCGCAGGAAAGGACCAGGTCCGTCTTCCGCAGGGTTTCCCTGCCGTATTCGCTCCACAGCCGCTCCACGGGTTCATCCGCAAGAACCAGAATCTGCAAGGCGGTCTCCTCCTCTCATGATGCCGCGCCGGCGGCGCGGGAACCGGGATGAAGCTTATCCCCGGGTCCAGGAAATGGAACCCACATCCGCCACGGCCAGGCTGCCGATCCCCTGGGTCAGCAGCAGCCCCCGGGCGGAGGGAACCAGCTCCTCCGCGGAGGGCAGGGACCCGACCACGCACTCGGCCAGGTAATCCATGCACAGCACCTCCGCCGGGGTCAGACGCTGATCCGGCAGGCAGCGAACGTTTCCCGCCTGATCCCGGAGCTCGCCCTCGAAGGGGGTGAAATCGGAATCCCGGAACTGGGCCTGAAGCGTGCGGATCAGCCGGACCGTGGCCGGATGGCACCGGGCGGAAAAGGCCAGATCCAGCGTGTCCGAGGCGATCCCCCACCAGTAGGACTGGGAGGAGGCGTCGGAAACGGAATCGAAGGCGCCCTTCAGCATCTGCTCCATCACGTGGCGGTAGAACACGCCCCAGCGGGGAATCAGCGTTGCCATGGAGCGGATCTCGCCGTTTTCGCGGACATAGAGCCCGGAATCCCGGGAGGCCCGGTCCGGCGCGGTCAGATCCCGGTTGCAGACCACCTGAATCTCCGGGTCATGGAAGGGCTCGGCCTTGTCGAAATCCGCCAGGGACGTCCAGTTCAGGTAGACCCTCGCCTCCGGATTGACCATGCGGGCGCCGATGGCGAAGGCGTTGATCATGGAGGGGGAGCCGTAGATGGGATAATCGGCGATATAGCCGATCTTCCCGTTCTTGGACAGGATGCCCGCCAGCATGCCCAGCAGGAATTTCGCCTCATAGAACCGGAGATAGTAGGTATGCACATGCCGGTATCCGGCCAGCTGGCTGGAGACCAGCAGGCGGGTCTCCGGGTGCTTCAGCGCCGGCTCCACGCAGCTGTTCAGCATGACGGGGGAGGTGGCGAAAATGACGTTGAAGCCTTCCCGGATCAGGGACTCGATCACGGATTCCGCCTCCGTCCGGGAAGGAACCACGCGGTTCACGGTCTCCACCCTGCCGCCCAGCTTCTCCTGGGCTTCGAGACGGCCGAGATCGTGCCAGTAGTTCCAGGCGGAGGTCTCGATGGGATTCGTGTACAGGAAGGCCGCCTTGATCCGGGAGGGGTGGAAGAGCGACCGCAGCAGCGTGGGCGCGGAGGCGCTGTCCGTTTGCTCCATGACCAGATTCAGCGCGTCGTTCCGCAGGCGGAACTCGTCCTGCATCAGGCGGAGGCTCTTCTGCACATCCTCCAGGCTGTTGTCCCGGACATCCTCATACCCGAAGGCCAGCAGCCAGCGCAGGAAGGCGTCCCCCGCCGGAAGGGCGGGCTGATCCTGCATGAGGCCCCGGTAGGCGGAACAGAAATACCGGTAGATCTTCCGCAGGGAGAGAATGTCATCCGGGGACCACTCTTCGCCGGACTTCACCCCCGGCAGGTTCGCCAGCCGCTCATAGGAGCCGGGGCGGGAAAAGACCAGGTCGTACAGCCCCGTGGCTTTGGAGAAGGCGCAGTACTCGAAATACGCCGTTACGGCGGGATCGGAGGTGCGCAGCGGGATCACGCGGGTCACGTCCGCCTCCACGTATTCCGCGTCCATAAACTTCATGACGCTGATCCGCTTGTTTCCTTCGATCAGGTAATAGTATCCCATATATTCCAGCATCTTCGCCGGATCACGCAGGCCTTCGGCCTCGACGCTCTCATAGAGCGTGGCCCACTTGGAGGAAAACTCGGAATTGGTGTCCAGAATGGGCATGAAATTGTTCGCGAAGGCGAAGGAGCGGCCCCGGGAAACGGAGCCCACGACCCGGTCCAGCTGGACGGTCTGGATGCCCAGGGGAACCCGGTCCAGGCTGTTCAGGTTCGGCACCTTCTCCTCCAGCACGGGAAGATAGGGATCCTGGTTCCGGGAGATGGCCTGTCCGTAGGCCTTCAGGCCCTTCTGGCGGGCCCTGATATAATACCTTGTATCCATTTGAATGCTGTCTGATGCTTCCTCTTTCTTCAGATTTGCCGGGGGAAAAGCGGAATCCTTCCCGCCGCCCGCCGGATTCACGGCGGCGGGAAAGCCGCACCGCGGCGCTCCTATCATAGCATGGGCAGCCGGGAAATGCAAAGGCCGGAGAGCAGGGTTTTCCCTTCGTGCGGCGAAATATAGAATCTGAATACCTTTGACGAAAGAAGGAAGCGCGACTTGAAGTCCTATTTTCTTCCCCTGGGAACCGGCGCGAACCGGGGCCTGCCGGCCATCCTGACCGCCTTCTGCGGCGGCGCCGCGCGGCAGCCGGAAGCGGTTTCCATGCTGCGGGTTGCCGCCTCCCGGCCGGAGGATCTGACGGACCGGATGATCCCCGACCTGGACTTCTGCCGCCGGGCCTTCGCCGGGAAGGAGACCTTTGCCTTTTTCCGGACGGAATGGCGGAGCTCCCTGTGGATTCCCCGGCTGCCGGAGCGGGAGGAGATGACGGAAGGGGAGAACAGCCGCCTCCTGATGCAGGCCCTGCGGGGAGAGGGCGTGCCCTTTGCCTTCCGGACGGACCGGGAGGCCGCGGAGTGGAGCGCCTCCGCGCTGCTGGAAAGATGCGGCGGGACGGAGGGGGCGGAGGAGGACCTGGCGCCCTTCCAGGCGTTCCTGGGGGAGATCCGGGGGGATCTGGACGGGGGCGAAGAGGTCCGGATCGTGGTGATGTGCGACCTGTGCGAGGGCTATGCCGCGGGCCTGGGGGCGGCGCTGGAGACCTGCGCCCAGCGGATGGAGGCGCTGCTGCGCTTTCTGCGGGCGCGGTTTGGCACAGAGAGGCTGTTCCTGGGGCTGATCGCCCAGGTCCGGGCGGAGGGCGCCGGCGCGGAGGAATGCGTCCGGGAGGCCCGGGACGCCCTGGCCTCCATGCGGGAGAGGAACCTGATCCGGGCGGACGGGGACCGGGAATCGGAAGGCGCGGACGCCTGCTGGCTGCTGGGGCTGCCCGCCTCCCTGAAAAGCGGGGAGGACAGCCAGCGGCTGATGGACTGGGCGGCCGCACGGATCCTGGGGGAGGTCTGGACCGGGGAGAAAGCCCCCGCCGCGGGGCTGCACACCCGGGAAATCCAGGGCATTCTGACGCTGGAAACCCTGAACCGGGAAGCGAAGCCCGCCGCGGCGTTCCTCCGGGGCTGCTTCTGGTGCCTGAGCGATCTGCTGCCCGCCCTGCGCTCCTGGTTTGAGCATCCCGCGCTGATCCGGTCCCTGGCGCCGGCCACCCGGGGAGGGCTCTTCCGCAGGCTGTTCCGGGAAACCCAGGAAGGCCGGACGCCGGAGGAGGTCAGAACCGCGGAGCGGACCCTGCGGGCGCTGGCGCTGGAGATCCTGTCCCTGATCCGGACCCTGCCGCCGCTGCTGCGGGAGGCGGAGGCCTCCGACAGGCTGTGGGAGGAAGCGGTGCGGGCCTGCGGGCGGACGGTGACCCTGGCCGCCGAGACGGACGTGCGCCGGAAGGAGGCGGAGGACGCCGGGGTGGACAAGGTGCAGCCGGTGCACCGGGAATCCCTGAAGGACACGGAGGAAGAGGAAGCGATTCACCAGCTGGACCGGATGGCGGACGAGCTCCGGAACCTGACTGCCCAGCGGGGGGAGGTCTTTGCCCGGGGCGGCGGCTTCCTGGCCCAGGCCGCGCTGGAGGACTGCCTGAACAAGTGTGAAACAGCGGAGAAGAACGCCGCGGAGAAGCTCAGGACCCTGCCCTCGGACACGCCGGAGGAGCGGTACGCGCTGGGCATGCAGGAGCGGAGAACCCGCCTGCTGCGGGCGGCGGTGCTCCGGTGCAGGCAGGATCTGGAGGAAAACCGGAAGTGGTCCCTCCGGAGCCGGGCGGGCTCCATGCGGCCCTCCGCCCCCTTCAGCGGGGAAATCCTGGATCCGGACCTGGCGGAGCAGGCCTTCCGCATGCTGACGGCGGAGGGCGGCGCGGCCGTGGAGGCGGGAAAGGCGGTCCGGGACGGGATCGGCGGCCTGCTGCGGGGATACACGCTCAACGACGCGAAAACCCTTCTGAAAAACCTGCTGTCCGCCTGCCGCCAGACGGAGGGCGAGGCCCCCCTGCGCAGCCTGATGGCGGCCGTGTTTGCCGTGTGCGGCGTGGAGGTTTCCGGACTTCGGATCCACGGGGCCGGCGCGCTGCCCCAGCTGCCCCTGCTGCCGGATCTGCGGGAACCCGGGAGCTTTTTCTCCCTGGCCTCCGCGCCGGAGCGGATGCTGGTGACGGAGCGGGTGGATCAGACCGCCCGGGACCGGGGGCTCCTGGCGGTGATGATCCTGCGGCAGTACCGGAGGCTCGGCCCCGGGGAGGCCGCCCTGGAAATGGTTCCCCTGCGGCCGGAGGACGGATCCCTGATCCGGATCTATCTGTCCTCCCGGGGGGTGAAGGAAGCCTGGCTCTGCGGCCTGCGCCGGGACGGGGAAGACCGGACGGAGCGCCAGCCCCTGGCCGTGATCCTGCCCGGAAGGGGAATCGAGGCCGCCCGGCTCCGGCCGGAGGGCCTGGATCTGGTGCCTTCCTTTGCCTTCTGGACGGACCGGGAGAAACTGACCTTCCGGGATCCCTGCGCCTACTTCGGCGAAGCGGACCGGCAGATCCTGACGGAACAGCTGACCCGGCTCCGCTCTTTCCTGAAGACGCCCCGGAGCCGGGGACTCAGCGAGTTTCTCAGCGCCTGGTATCAGGACATCACCCGGACGCCCCGGCAGGCCCGGAACCCGGAGCGCCTGCGCAGCCGCCTGCGGATCGCCTGCGGTCTTTCCCGGCTGCTCATCTGGCAGAAGGAGCTGCAGCGGCTGACCTTCTTCTACGAGAGCGGACTGGGGGAGGACCCGCTCTGCGGCGCCCTCTGCGGCGCCCGGGGCTTTGAGGCGGCGGAATGCAGAACCCGTGAGGAAGTGCTTTACGTGTTCCGGGACACCCCCGTGGCCCGGGAGAACGCCCGGACCCTGCTGGAGAGCAGCAGCGCCCCGGGGGAGGAGACCTATCTGGGATCCCTGGATACGGAATGCGATATTCTGCTGCATTCCTCCGACGACTATCATGAAGCGCTGGCGGCGGGGCTTTCCC
>CAMVDI010000043.1 GCA_947166205.1 uncultured Clostridia bacterium | reverse complement strand
AGGTCATCATCTTGCCCGTCATGGCCGACTGATCATTCGCGTTCTGCTGGTTCTGCTGGCCGCCGCTGATCTTGGTCATCAGCACCTGGGTCGCCGCGGACAGGATCGGCAGCAGCATGTAGCCGTTGTATTCCTTCATCACCGTGACGGTGGTAAACAGCAGATTGACCGTCCAGGTCGGATCGCTCTTCAGCGCCTCGGCGTAGGCCGTGTTGCCCGCCTTCATCGCGTCAAAGATGGCCTGGATCGTCGCCTGCAGGTTCGCGTTGGAGAAGCTTTCCGCCGTCAGGTTCAGCCCCTGCAGCATGGCGGGCAGTTCCCCGTTGAAGCCGTTGAACCACTTGAGCCACAGATCCGACGGAATCATCTTCAGCGTGTTCAGGTCCGGCCACGCGGTGCTGAACAGGCTGTCCGGCATCCACAGGTTCCGGATCCAGAGGAAGGTCTCCATCTGGATGTTTTCGGTCCCGTTCACAATCTGGGTCACCTGCTTCATGATCTCCTGGTTGGCGGCGGTTCTCATGGCGGAGAACACGATGATCAGGATCGGCCAGGTCAGCAGCAGCGGCAGGCAGCTGCTCATGGGGTTGACCCCCTCTTTCTTGTACAGCTCGGCCGTCTTCTGGTTCAGCTTTTCCTTGTCGTTGGCATACTTCTTCTGCAGGGCAGCCAGCTTGGGCTGCAGGGCGCTGGTCTTGCGCATGCCGGCCCGGCTCTTGAAGTCCAGGGGCGTCATGACCAGACGGATGAGGATCGTGAAGACCACCATCGCCCAGCCCCAGCTTCCTGTCCAGCCCTGGATCAGCTCCAGGAAACGAATGATTGCCTCGTTCATGCTCGGTTATTCCCTCCTTATCAAAGTGTAAAGATCAACGGGCACCGGGTCGTATCCGCCCCTGCTGAAGGGATTGCACCGCAAAAGGCGCCACGCGGCCATCCGCCCGCCCTTCCACGCGCCGTACCGCTCAATGGCCGTCACGGCGTATTCCGAACAGGTGGGTATGTAGCGGCAGGCGGGCTTTCCCTTCCGGGGGCTCAGATATTTCCGGTAAAACCGGATCAGAGCGAGAAAAAGCGTTTTCATCCGGCGCGATCCCCCTCCGGAGACGTCCGGCGGAACGCGTCCTGCTTTTTCAGCAGATAGCGCACGTCCCGCTGCAGGCTCTGGAAGGTGGCCTCAGCGGCTGAGGGTCTGGCGACGATGATGTACAGCCCGGGTTTCACGTCCCCCATCAGGGGCCGAAAGCATTCCCGCAGGCGGCGCTTGGTCCGGTTGCGGACCACGGCGTTTCCCACTTTCTTGCTGACGGAAAACCCGACCTTCAGGCCCCGGCCTTTCGCCCGGAGCATGACCAGATCCCGGCAGGCGGCAGAATGTCCGCGGCGGTAGACATACTGGAACGCGCTGTTCTTTTTCAGCCGATACTGCTTTTCCATCTTCTCCCGATCCGATTCTTCCCGATGTTCACATGGCCGGAAGCCTTCCCGGTCCGGAAAGCTCCCTGTACTCGAAAAGCCCGCCGTTCATATTGAAGGCGGGCCTTGACCACAGTCTGTTGAAAGGCTGCACGGTGCGGGTCACACCGTCAGCTCCTTGCGGCCGCGGCGGCGGCGGGCAGCCAGTACGCGGCGGCCGTTCTTGGTCGACATGCGGGCGCGGAAGCCGTGAACCTTGCTGCGCTGACGCTTCTTGGGCTGATACGTACGGAACATTCTGCAACACTCCTCTGCTAAAAAACATTGAACAGGGATCATCCCCGCCCGGGGATGCCCCGGAAACAACTGTCGAAAAACAGCTTTTTAAGTATACGGAAGCCCATTCCAAAAGTCAAGGATTTTTTCGGAGCGGCGAACCGCGCCCGCCTTCGGCGCTGCCCATGCCGCGCCGGGGGGCAGGCCGTCCCCGGGTTATCCCTCGGAATCGCGGCCGAAAAAAGCGGCCTTCCCCGGGGGAAGACCGCTTTTCCGTCTCTTTTCGCCGCTTTTCCGCAGCGGCAGGTTTCCCGGATCAGCCCTGGGCGATCACGGCAACGGCGGCGACCGTGTTCACGATCTCTTCCACGTTGCAGCCCCGGCTCAGGTCGTTCACCGGCTTGGCCAGACCCTGGATGATCGGGCCGATGGCCTTGGCGCCGGCAAGCCGCTGCACCAGCTTGTATCCGATATTGCCGGCTCCCAGGTTCGGGAAGATCAGCACGTTGGGGTTGTGGCCCGCCACGGGGGATCCCGGAGCCTTCAGGTTCGCCACCTCGGGCACCAGCGCGGCGTCCGCCTGCAGCTCGCCGTCCAGCAGCAGATCCGGCGCCAGCTCCTTGGCCTTGGCCGTCGCTTCCTGCACCAGGGTCACCACGTCGTGCTTGGCGCTTCCCTTGGTGGAGAAGGACAGCATCGCCACCCGGGGCTCCGCCTGAAGCAGGCTCCTGCAGGTGTTCGCGGTGGCCAGGGCGATGGCCGCGAGCTCATCGGCGTTGGGCTCGATGTTGACCGCGCAGTCGCCGAAGAGCATCACGCCGTCATCCCCGTATTCCTTCGTCGGAAGCTCCATGATGAAGCAGCTGGAGGCGGTGGAGATGCCGGGGGCCATCTTGATGATCTGCAGCGCCGGCCGCAGCACGTTTCCGGTGGAGTTGATCGCGCCGGCCACCATGCCGTCCGCGTCGTCCATCTTCAGCATCATGGTGGCGAAATACAGGGTGTTTTTGTATACCAGATCCCGGGCCTGTTCGATGGTCATGCCCTTTTTCTGGCGCAGCTCGCAAAGCTTCTGGGCGTAGGCTTCGGTTTTCTCGCAGGCGGCGGGATCCACGATCGCCACGTCCTTCAGATCGGTTCCGGTCTCCTCCGCGACCTTGCGGATCTCTTCGGGGCTGCCCACCAGGGTAATCTTCGCCAGGCCTTCCGCCACGATCTTCGCGGCCGCCTGCACGGTGCGGGGTTCGCTGCCCTCCGCCAGCACAATATGCTTTACATTTGTCTTGGCCTTTTCCTTGATCCGGTCAATCACTGACATTTTTTTCATTCCTCCTGCCCAGTTGATTTCTTTCGGCGCGCCGGAGCGCTTCTCAGATTATACACGGTTTTTCTTCCGGTGGAAAGAGCAAAATTCCTTCCCCGTTCAGGGGCGTTCCTCCGGCCCTGTCCCTTCTCCCCGGTACCGTCCGGGTTCCGGCGGAGACGGGAACCGACGCGTCACGCCATCAGCGCGTCCGCCAGCAGCGCCAGCTGGGCCCGGCTCTCATCGTTCAGGGCGGAGTTGATCCGGACCGCCGGCTCCAGCCAGGTCAGGTTTTTGCACCCCTCCAGCGCGGCCTTCATGCCCTTGGCGGCCGTGGGCGCCCAGGATCCGTTCTCGATCAGCCCCACGGTCCTGTTCTGCCAGTTCCGCTCCGTCAGGTGATCCAGGAAGGCTTTCATCGTGGGAAACAGGCCCGCGTTGTAGGTGGTGGTGGCGAAAACCGCCTTCCCGTACCGGAAGGTGTCCTCCACCGCCTCATAGGTGTCGCACCGGGCCAGATCGTTCACGGCGACCTTGGGGCATCCCTTTTTCCGCAGCATCTCCGCCAGCTCCTCCGCGGCCTGCTTTGTATGGCCGTAGACGGATGTGTAGTTGATGACGATTCCCTCGCTCTCCGTTCCGTAGGAGCTCCAGGTCTGATAAAGGCCCAGATAGTAGCCCAGATCCTCATCCAGAACCGGGCCGTGCAGCGGGCAGATGGTTCCGATCTCCAGTCCCGCCAGCTTCTTCAGCACCGCCTGCACCTGGGCGCCGTATTTTCCCACGATGCCGAAGTAGTACCTGCGCGCCTCGCAGGCCCATCCCTCCGGGTCCTCAAAGTCCAGGGCGCCGAATTTGCCGAAGGCGTCCGCGGAGAAGAGCACCCGGTCCGCGGCGTCATAGGTGAAGAAAACCTCCGGCCAGTGAACCATCGGGGCGGTCACGAAGCGAAGGGTATGCCTCCCCAGGCTCAGGGTGCTTCCGTCCCCCGCCGTGATCTTCCGCTCTTCCCCGGGCTCGATGCCGTAGAAATTCTTCATCATCTGAAACGCCTTGGCGGAAGCCACAAGAACCGTCCCGGGATAGGCTTCCAGGAAGCGGGCGATATTGGCGGAGTGATCCGGCTCCATGTGCTGGATGATCAGATAATCCGGTTTCCGGCTGCCGAGGACTTCCGCCAGCTTCGCCAGCCATTCAGCCCCGAAGCGGGCGTCCACGGTATCCATCACGGCGGTTTTTCCGTCCAGAATCACATAGGAGTTGTAGGCCATGCCGCCCGGGACCTCAAACTGGCCCTCAAACAGGTCCACCTCATGATCGTTGACGCCGATGTATCGGATATCCTGGCTGATTGTCATGTTGGTTCTCTCCTTTTCCTGTTTTTCCCGGAAGGCCGGCTTCCGGGTCAGAATCCAAGCTTCTGCTGCGCTTTCCGGCTGATCCGGTAGACGATTTTCCGGACCAGCGGGCCGCAGCATACCATGCCCGCGCAGTTGGGATGCCGGCGCAGCCTTCTGCACAGATCCGGATCGAAGGACCGGATCCGGTCCCACATATCCCGGTTAAGCCTCCGGGATTCCTCGTTTCCCGCGGTCTCATGCAGGATGCTGACCGCCAGGATCTGTCCGCTGAGGAAGGACATCATATAATGCCGCAGGTGCGGGGGCTGGGAATCGATCTCCTTCCAGGTCCATGTGCAGATCATCCGGGTGATCATCTCCGTGTTCTGATCCATCCGCTTCAGGATGTTCTTCTGGCTCACGGACTGATTCTCCTGCGCCACGGTGTATCCGTACAGGGGCCGGGGCAGATACAGGATCTTCCGGACCCAGGGAAGGGGCTGATAGATGTAGAGGTTGTCCTCGTAAAAGGTATGCTTCGGCAGCTCATACTGATGCTCCCGCAGCATCTGAACCCGGTAGCACATGGAATGGATCATGAACTGTTTCCAGTTCGGAAAAGCCCTGCAGGTCTCCCATGTGTCCGTCCTTCCGGCGTGAAAGACCAGATTGTACCGGACCTGAAAAACGTTTTCCCGGTCCGGGTGGTCATAGACATAGTCGTTCACCACCAGATCCGCCTGATCCTCCGGCGCGGCGTGAGCCCGCAGCAGCTCCATCAGTTCCAGCAGGCTGTCCGTGTCGATCCGGTCGTCCGCGTCCACGTTTTTGAGATAGATCCCCTCCGCCGTGCGGATGCCCTGGTTCAGGCCTTCCCCGTGGCCGCCGTTTTCCTGATGAATCACCCGGACGTTTTCCGGATGCTCCGCGGCCAGCGCGTCGGCGATCTGGGGTGTCCTGTCCGTGGATCCGTCGTCCACGATCAGGATATCCGCTTCCGGACCCGCCGGAACCATGCGCTCCACGCAGGTGCGGAGAAATTGTTCCGCGTTGTAGCTGGGAACAACGAGTGTCAGCAGTTTCATGTCCCTCTCCCGTTGAGCGTTTTCTGTTTCCCGTTCTCCGGAAAGTCTCAGCGCTTCTGGATTTCCTCAACCATCTCCAGCACCCGCTTCGTTCCGTCAGCGGGGGGCGCCTCCCGGAGCGCTTTTTCCAGATTCTCCCGGTCCGCCCAGGTCTCCCGGAGCGCTTTGGCCAGGGTTTCCCCGTTCATCTCTTCCTGGGGCAGCACATGGCAAAGCCCCCGTTTCTTCATGCTTTCGGCGTTCAGAATCTGGTCTCCCCGGCTGGCGTCCTTCGGATAGGGGATCAGCAGCATGGGCCGGCCCAGCTGCTGGAACTCTCCCAGCGCGTTGGCGCCCGCCCGGCTCAGAACCAGGTCCGCCGCGGCCAGCGCGTCCGGCAGCTCCTTATCCAGGAACTCCTTCTGGCTGTAACCCCGGGTTCCCTCCAGGGCAGGATCCAGATTGCCCTTTCCGCAGACATGGGCGATGTCGAAGTCCTCCGTCAGCCGGGGCAGGGCTTCCCGCAGCGCCGCGTTCACCCGCTTGGCGCCGGAGGAGCCTCCCATCATCAGCAGCACAGGACGGGAACCGTCAAATCCGAACAGCTCCAGCCCCTTTTCCTGGCTTCCCCGGAACAGCTCCGGGCGCAGCGGCGTTCCGGTCATCTCCGCCTTGCTCCCCAGCGCCTCCGCGCACTCCGGGAAGGTGGTGGCGAAGCGTTTCGCGAAGGGGCGGCAAAGCTTGTTGGCCAGTCCCGGGGTCAGATCGCTTTCGTGGCACAGCACGGGAATCCGGTGCAGCCAGGCGCCGAAGACCACCGGCACCGCCACGAATCCGCCCTTGCTGAATACCACGTCCGGCCTGATCCGGCCCATCAGCCGCGCGGACTGAAATGCCCCCGCGATGACCCGGAAAGGGTCGGTAAAATTCTGCCAGGAGAAGTACCGGCGCAGCTTTCCGCTCTTCACCGCGTGATAGGTCACGCCGGGGACGGACCGCATCTTCGCCGCTTCCATCCCGTTCTCCGTCCCGATGTAGTGAATCTCATATCCGGCTTCCCTGAGATGGGGGATCAGCGCCAGGTGCGGGGTCACGTGTCCCAGGGTTCCGCCGCCGGTCAGCACGATTTTTCGTTTTTCCATGGATTTCAGTCGCTTTCCTCGTCGTTTCCGTTCTCAGGCAGCGCTCCCTCCGGCGCCGTCCCCGCCTGTTCCGTCTCCCGGATCTCCAGATAGAAGGCGGCCAGGGTTCCGTTCACGTATACGGAAAGAGCCAGGGAGGCCAGCATCTGGAGCATCAGCCCGATCACGGAGGCCGGGGAAGAGGTTCCGCCCAGAAGGGAAACGGCCATCACCGCCGCGTACCATCCGAAAAAGCTCATATAGAGGCCGAACAGGGTTCCGCGCCTGCCCTGCATGACCATCCGCACGCTTTCCTTCGCCGCCTGGATCGGGCCGGTTTCGGGACGGTCCGCCAGGATCAGGTCTCCCAGGGCATATTTCAGCGCGGCCCGCACCCCGAAAACCAGCATCAGTGCCAGGGCCCCCATCTCCATCCCCAGGTACAGCGTGAAGATGAGCCAGACGGAATCCTCCGATGCCGAGGCCGGGGCCGCCAGGAGAACGGCGATCCCCGCCAGGCTCAGCGCGATCCCGGGCAGCATCCAGAGAAACACCCGCCAGGTGGTATACAGCCGGAGCCCGACGGCCCGGAAGAAAGCTCCGATCCGGCTGAAGGCGGCGGCGACCCCGGGATCCTCCTCCTTCCGCAGGCGGCCCAGCAGCCAGGCCAGCATGCCCAGCGTCAGGCAGGGGGTCACCAGCGCCGCGGCCAGGTTCAGGCCCTGCATGGCCCAGACCCCGCCGGATTCCCGGATCTCCCGCATGCCCGAAATCAGCCGGGCCGAATCCGCGGCGGAGCCGCCGGAATAGAGGGAGGACTCCATCAGGGAAAGCAGCCGTGACGTCAGGTCGTTCCCGGTAAAGGCGGCAATTCCCTGGACCAGCAGCGAAGGCAGGTTCACGGTCAGAGCGATCAGCAGGGCGGTCAGCCAGTTGCCCTTCAGGGCTTCCCGGATCCGGATTTTACATTTCGCGGGTATGCTCATGAATCAGCTCTCCTTGTAAAAAGGGGGATGCCGCCACTCCCGGCGGCACCCCCGCAGCGCACCGTTTCTCAGTTGTTCAGCGCGTTCAGGTCGACTTTGAAATCCGCGGCGTCCACCCAGCCCTTCAGGGTCTCCGAATAGGTGGTGGATTCCTTCGAGGACTGCAGGGAAGTCCGGATCGTCTCCTTCACCTCATCCAGCGCGACGGGGCCCTCCGCGGCGTCGCCCACATAGCGGATGATGTAGTATCCGTGGCTGTCCCCGCGGATCTTTCCGCTCACGTCGCCGATCTTCTCCAGCGCCATGGCCGCGGAAACGAAGGCGGGATCAAAGGTCGTCATGTCCGCGGAAACCGCGTATCCGCGCTCCGCGGTCACGCCGCTCTGCATGCCGGGATCCTGTGTCCTGTCGGCCATCAGCTGATCCCAGTCCGCTCCGGCTTCCAGCTCCGCCAGAATCCCGTCCGCGGTCTCATCGATGTGGGCGAAAGCGGCCTCCTGCGCGTCCGCGGCTTCCTTCTGGGCGGCGGTCAGGCTCTCCTCCGCGGCCGCCTTCTCCGCCTCAGCCGCTTCCTTGTCGGTCTTGGCGGCGGCCTTGTCTTCCTCCCCGGCAGTCTCGCTATCCAGGGTTTCCTGGGCGGCGGCGATCTTCGCCTCGGCGGCGGTGATGTCGCTCTGGATGGAAGTGACCCGGCTGTTCGCCTCGGTGATCTTCGTCTGATCCTCGTCCTGGAACTTGACCAGAATCTGCTTCACGAAGCGGACGCCGGCAGGGGTGTAATACAGGGCGCTGCCGTTGTTGGCCGCCACGGTCCAGGAAGCGGGGCTGGCGGCGTATTTCTCCTGATCCGCGGCCACGCGGCTGTCATAATCCTTCTGAATCTCCTCGTCGGAGACGGTCACGTCCCTGACCACATCCGCCCGGAGCTTTTCGGTCAGCATGGTTTCCCGCGCGTTCTCCAGGGCCTTCTCCATGGTGTATCCCGTCTCTTCCAGCCGGGCCTTCGCCTGGGCGGTCTTTTCCTCGTCGGTCAGGTTCTCGTCCGTGATGGTGGAAAGCACATAGTCCAGATTGCTCTGATAGGTGGCCTCGGCGTCCGCCTGAACCTTGGCCTGTTCCTCTTCCGTCAGCTGATCCAGCCCCAGCTCCCTGATCTTCGCTTCCCGGACCAGCTGTTCCTTGAAGCTTTCGATCACGGTTTCCCGGGCCTGCGCGGCGCTCTCCGCGCTGGTCCTGTCAAAGCTCATTCCGTACATGGAATAGACGTATTCCATGTAATCCAGCTGACCCTCGATCTCCTCCTGGATCTCGCCCTTGGTCACCACCGCGTCGCCCAGGCGGATAATCTCCGTCGCCGCGTCCACAGCCATGTCCTTCTGCACCAGGGTGCATCCGGTCAGGATCAGGGTCAGCGCCAGCATCAGCGCAAGCAAAGCCTGCTTTTTCATCTAAATCGTCATCCCTTCGTCAGTAGTGTGTCAATCCGCATACGAATGGCATTATAACAAAAGAAACAGAATGGGGCAAGGAGAAAAATACCGCCCGCCGATCCGTTTTATCCGTTGATCGCCGCGATGATCTCCGGCAGCTTCGCGTCCACCTCGTCGTTGGCCAGCTGGCAGGTGCCCGCGTTCCGGTGCCCGCCCCCGCCGTAGGAGAGGCAGAGGGCGCCGATATCGAAGTCCGAGGCCTTGTTGACGATGGACTTGCCGATCATGACGGCGGTATTCTGCTTCCGGAAGCCCCAGGCCACATGGATGGAGATCTCCGCTTCGGGATACAGGGCGTAGATCATGAACCGGTTGCCCGCGTGGATGATTTCCTCCCCGCGCAGATCCAGCACCACAACCTTTCCTTCCACCCGGGCGATCCGTTTCAGCTGGGCCTCGAAGAGCTCCGCCTGCTCAAAGTAGACATCGACCCTTTCCTTCACGTCCGGCTGGGCCAGGATCTCCTCCACCGTATGATTGACGCAGTAGCTGATCAGCTCCATCATCAGGTCATAGTTCGAGATGCGGAACTGACGGAAGCGTCCCAGCCCGGTCCGGGGATCCATCAGATAGTTCATCAGCACCCATCCGGTGGGATGCAGAATCTCATCCAGGGTGAAGTCCGCGCTGTCGCCCTTGTCCACCGCGGTCATCAGTTCCTCGCTGATTCCCTTCAGCTTCCCGGCGCCGCCGTAATAGTCGTACACCACCCGGGCCGCGCTGCGGGCGTCGGGATCGATGATCAGCTTGCCCTTCGCGTCCTCCGTATGGATCCGGGTCATCTCGGATTCATGGTGGTCAAAGGACAGGCCCACCCGGGGATCAAAGGGCAGATTGGTCGTAATATCGTTTTCGGAAAGCTCAACCTTTCCGTCCTGTACATCCTTGGGGTGGACAAACTTGATGTCATCAATCAGATCCAGTTCCCGCAGGATCATCGCGCACACCAGGCCATCAAAATCGCTCCGGGTTACCAGTCTCTTCTTTTCGCTCATTTTTCGGTCTCCTTTGCCGTGCCCGTTCCCGGGGCCGGATCCTCTCCCGCCGCCGGGAGACGCTTTTCTGCAGTGTACCACTTTCCGCGGCGGTTTTCAACCCGCGAACCCGCTTTCCATCAGGTTCCGCAGCACCCGGAAGGCCTTTTCCGCGCTGCGGTCCACATGGGTCCAGAAGTCAAGTCCGCTGCCCTCAAAGGTATCGCTGATGCATTTGATGGAAAGGCAGGGGATGCCGTTCATCCAGCAGACCCGGGCGATCGCCGCGATCTCCATGTCGCAGATCTGGCATCCCAGGGCCCGCAGCTCCTGTTTGAACGCCCGGTCCGCCACAAACCGGTCCCCGCTGGCCGCCCGCGCTTCCCGCAGCGTCGGGTCCGCCTGCCTCGCCCTGGCGGCCATTTCCGGGTCCAGCGGGATGAATTCGTCCGCGAACTCTTCATACTGATGGGGCCTGACCGGATCCACGGCGGAGGTGTCGAAGTCGTAGTGGCAGGCCCCCGTCACCACGAACAGGTCCTCCGCCCGCAGCGCCGGGTCCAGGGCCCCCGTCACGCCGAAGTTCAGCATCCGCTCGCAGCCGTAGCGGGTGATCAGCAGCTGGGTGCCGGAGGCGGCGTCGATCTGTCCGCAGCCGGACCGGAGGGCAAAAACCTCGTTCCCTCCGATCCGGGTCCGGTAAACCGTCCGGCCGTTCACCTTCTCCTCCCGGATATCCTCCCCGTTCCGGAGAAACGCCTTCAGCTCGCTCTCCACAGCGATCAAAAGTCCGATCCTCATGTGATTCCTCCCCGTAACCGTCCGTTTCTGTTTCAGTTTCTCCGCCGCTTCCCGGAAAGGGGCAGCGGCTTTTTCCTTCCGCGCGGGGCGCCTTTCCGCCCCGCCGTCCCGCGGTTTCCCCCTGTCCCCTCCGGGGCGGGCCGGCGGAAAGAAAAAGCAGGGATTCCCCTGCCTTTTCCGCGGCCGTCCGCCCGGTCCTATTCCGATTTTTCCGCCAGGATCTTCTCCGCGCTGACCATCCGGACGCACAGGGCAAACAGCGCGCTGGCCTTTTCCAGCTCCTCCAGCGGGGGGAAGGTCGGCGCGATCCGGATGCTGGTGTCCTGGGGATCCTTTCCGTAGGGCCAGGTGGCCCCCGCCGGCGTCATGATGACACCGGCCTTCTTGCACATGCTGACGATTTTCTTCGCGCAGCCCGGCAGGCTCTCAAAGCCGATAAAGTATCCGCCCAGCGGCTTGGTCCAGGTGCCGATTCCCTTGTCTCCCAGCTCCCGCTCCAGCGTGTCCTCGACCATTTCGAACTTCGGGCGCAGGATCTCCGCGTGCTTCCGCATATGCTCCACCATGCCGTGGATGTTCCCGAAAAAGCGCACATGGCGCAGCTGGTTCACCTTGTCGTGGCCGATGGTCTGGTTCTTCAGCTGCTTCTTGATGTCCTCCATGTTGTTGGGTGACGTGGCCAGGGCGGCGATCCCGCTGCCCGGGAAGGTGATCTTGGACGTGGACGCGAATTTGTACACCAGGTCCGGGTTGCCTGCCCGCTTGCACTCCGCGAGAATCTCGATCAGGTAGTCCTGCCGGTCATCATACAGGTGATGCATGCCGTAGGCGTTGTCCCAGAAGATCCGGAAATCCTTCGCAGCGGGCTTCAGCCTCGCGAAGCGGCGTACCGTCTCGTCGCTGTAGGAGATTCCGCTGGGGTTGGAATACTTCGGCACGCACCAGATGCCCTTGATGGCCTCGTCCTCCGCCACCAGCTTCTCAACCGTCGCCATATCCGGC
>CAMVDI010000042.1 GCA_947166205.1 uncultured Clostridia bacterium | reverse complement strand
AAGGCCGTGTCTTCCAGCTCCGCCTCCCGGATTTTACGGAGCATCTCCGCCCGGACCGCGAAGCAGCTGCCCGCCGCGAAGCGGTACCCCTCGGGCAGATACAGCCCGTGGTCCGCCAGCGTCCTCCTCACGATTCTCTCCCGGAAGGGCGGATCCCTCTGCAGCAGGCATTCCGCCGCGATCAGGTCCGTCTCCCCGCCATTTTTCAGCCGGACCAGATTCCGCTGTACCCATCCCGCGCCGACGGTGGCCTGGAAAAGATAGAGGAACCAGTCTCTTCCCCGGATGTACATCCCGGCCGCGGAGCATCCCTCCCTGGAGAAATGCCGCTTGGACTGGAGCTTGAACACCAGGTCGTACCGGGTCAGATCCGTCTCCCCCAGCACCTTCCAGAAAGGGCCGATATCAAAACCCCGGTTCGGGCAGATCCGCACCCGCGCCCCGGGATCATAAGCCCGGATTCTCTTTCCGATCTCCTCCGCGTCGGGGCCTTCCACCGTGGTAACCACCAGGTCGACGTTGTATTTCCGCAGATTCTTCAGGTACTGTATGATCTCCGGAATCGAATCGATATAGAAGATATGGGCGATCACCAGGATCCGGGCGGATCTGTTCCCGCGGATCAGCCCGGCATACCGGGCTTCGGAAAGGATCCGCAGGATTCCCCGGGAAAAAGGCCTGGCCCGGTACTGGTTCAGGACCATGCCGGGATAGCGGACCCGGTGATGAATCCTGCCGTAGAGTAGGTAGTGCGCCAGGGGGCAGATGCCGGCGTCCCGTACGTCCGGATTGGACGCGTAATAGAGCTCCCGCGGGAAGCGCGGGGAGGGATCGTACAGTCTCCAGCCCTCCCTGTAATAATGGGCGGCTGCGTCCTCCTCCGGGGAAAGCCCCGCCTGCAGGCGGTACCAGTCTTCCCGGAAAAACTCCGATTTCCGGATTTTCCGGATACAGTATCCGTCCTTGATCCTTCTTTTCAGTCCGGCCGCAAGCATGCTTCCCCCTCCTTTCCCAGCGGAATTGCGGTCAATGATGACCGGTTTCAGTTCTCAGACGGGGCTTCTTTTCCGGAACCCCTGATACTTCGGACCTTCTGCCCCAGCTTCCACCACCTGGATCCCTCCATGAGGCGGATCCGGCCTTCCAGCTCCTCCACCCGGCACCGGAGCTTTGCCTCCTCCAGCCCGCAGAGAGGGTCGAAGAGGATGGGCTTTCCCGTCATCCGGTAAAGATCCAGCTGGGTGAAGCCATACAGGTCCCGGAGGATCCCGGCCTTCTTCTCATCCCGCAGCAGCTTCTCCATCATCTCAAAGCCGAAGAACCGGACGCCCTCGTTTTCGAAAAGGTCCGAGCAGAGCAGCAGCGCCTTCTCGATCTCCGTCTCATCCGGGGTCTCCGCCCCAGGGCGTTTCATCTCCTGGCGGAAGGCCGCCCGGAACAGCTTGTCCTCCATGTCCCGGATCGTATTTCCCACGATCCAGGCGGATTCCAGATAATGCCGATGAAACTTCTCCGGGCTGGGCGCGCTGATGGAGCTTCCGTCCCCGGCCCGGCGGTATCTCAGCAGCGGCTCCTGGATCACATGGATCTCTTCCTCCAGCAGGACCCGGATCCATCTGTCCAGATCCTGCAGCTGAACCAGCCCCGGCCGGCAGCCCTGAATCCGCCGCATGGTGTTTCTCCGGGTCAGGCCGCTGTCATCCGCCAGGCAGTTTCCCGAAAGGATCAGATCGTGGAGCCAGACTTCCCGCGGGCGGTTTTCCGTGCGGTACAGCTTCTCCAGGTGCGCGTCCTCCGCGGCGTTTCCCTGTCCGTCCATCAGCTCCAGCCAGGTAAAGCAGGTTCCCGTCTCCGGATGCGCCTCCATCCAGGAAACCTGCTTTGACAGCTTTTCGGGTTTCCAGACGTCATCGCAGTCCAGAAAGGCGATATAATCCCCCGCCGCCGCCTCGCAGCCGCGGTTCCGGGATCTGGAAATCTGCATGTTCCGGTCATTCACCAGAAGCCGGATCCGGGGATCCCGGATATCCTGAATCAGCTCCGCGGATCCGTCCGTGGAAGCGTCATCCACGATGATCAGCTCCCAGCCTGGCCAGGTCTGATTCTGAACGCTCTGAATCGCTTCCCGCACAAATTGCCGGCAGTTGTAGCTTGTCATCACCACGCTGACCAGGGGCTGTCCGTTCATTCCGCTCTCCGTCCTTCTTTCGCATCGATCACATCCCGTGATCCGGTCCTGTTTATTGAATCACAGTCCGTTCCGTTCCGCAAGCGGTTTCAGTCCGCCCGCTCCGCCAGCATCGCTTTGATCCGCTCATAAACCCGCTGACAGTTGTTCCGGTCCGAGAAGGCGAAGAAACGGTCCGCTCTTTCCCGGTATTCGGGTTCCATGACGCATCCTGTTTTCATATAACGGATGATTCCCGTCACCGTCTCTTCCAGCGTTTCCGTCACGATTCCCAGCTCTTCCGATTCTTCCTTCCGGAGGCTGTTCTCCCCGGCGTAGATGTGGCCGCCGAGCGCCATTTCCTTTTTGTCAAACTGCGCGTAGATCACCGGTTTGCGCAGATAGGCAAAATCATACGCGGCGGAAGAATAATCCGTCACCACCAGCGCGCTCTTCGCGTAGATTTCCCTGTAGCTGGTCTCCGGTGAAAGGAGCTCTACCTGATTGTCCGCTTTGAACCGGTCGATGTAGAACATCATCTGGGGATGGGGAAAAAACTGAATCCGCCAGCCCAGATCCTTCGAGGCGGACAGCAGTCCGGGATGGTTCAGCAGCGCGTGGTAGAATCTGAAGTATTCGGTATTTTCAAATCCGTTCCGAAGCTCCTTCTTCCCGGTCTCCGGATCCGGATCCTCCATGAAGAGCCATTTTCTCCAGGTGGGCATAATGGTTACAATCTTGTCTCTTCTGTCCTCCAGACGGTCAAAGCGGGGAAAACCTGTCATCCAGATTTCCCGCTCCGTGTAACCGTATCCGTACCGCAGGAAGTTCTGCCTCTCCGGATGCGCGGCAATCACCAATCCGGAGAAGTTCTGAGTCCATTTGTTCAGCCAGTTGGAAACATTCCCCCGGGTGATTCCGTGCTGAAGAAAGACAAAAGCGGGCCGGATCATCAGATCATTCAGCCACTCTTCCTGATCTCCGAACTGGTGGAAAACACCCCTGTCGCTGGAGGAAATCTCCGTCTTGCAGATCAGTGAAGCGACTTTGTGGCGGAATCCGCCCGCGGGCAGTACCCTGCCCCGGGCCCTCAGGCGTTCATAGTCCGGACTGTCCTTTGAAACCACAAAACAGGGGCGAAGCTCCCCCCGGTGATGCTCCATCAAGTACAGGAACAAAGCCTCGCCGTTGTCGTCCGCCTTGTTGATCCGGTCCGAGATGAGCCAGATTGGTTTCCTGCACAGCTTTTTCGCCAGCGATGCCGCGATCCTCAGCCGGAGAGCGCCGTAAGCATTGTCCTTCATTGCCGCCCGGAAAATGGAAAAGCTCCGGTAAATCTTGGACTTTTGGGTTCCGTAGGGGACGAACCGGAGGAAATCCGCGGTCATCATGTATTTCCATTCTCCGGTCACGGCCAGATCCGCGCATTTCCCGCTGACCGGAAGATACGGGCCGGGCACGATCCCCTGAACCCGGCACCGCATCCCCTCCGCCAGAGCGATCTCAAAGGACAGGTCCGTGACCCTGCCTGCCGGAAGCGCCGGCTCAGCCTGAAAGCTCCAGGCGGCCTCAATGGTTTCGCCGAACCGGGAGGAACATCGAACCGGGCAGGGAATGGGTTCCGCTTCTGTTGCGGTTCCATTCACCAGCAGGCGGATGCTGTTCGGGGAGAGGATCGGGAGCAGACGGAGCAGGCCGGAAATAAGGACTTTCCCCTGATGATCCCTGACCTCCGTGATTTCCATCAGGGACTGGCTTCCCCGGACGATGGGGATATCGCCGAGGAAGGCCTGAACGTCGTCGCCCTCCTGAACGAGCCTCGCCGGCCAGTCGGGATGCTTGCGGCGCACAAGCCAGGCTTTGTACACGGGTTCCAGGATGTGCTCCGGCGCGTCCCGGATCACCTGGTCATCGATCCGGGAAAGGACCGCCCTGACCCGGTTCAGATAATCCTCCTGCTCCGTTTTGCTCAGCAGACGGTTCATTTCCGCGGCGTAATCCTCGTGAACCCTGCAGCGCATATCCCAGAGAATTCCGAACTGGAGCCATCTGGGAGGCCTGGCCCGCTCCGGCAGATTCTGATCCAGGATCGGAAAATAGAACGTGTCAAAGATCGTCGTATACCAGGATTTTTCCCGATGCGCCTTTTCGCTGGCACTGGTGCCGGTTCCCCGGATCCGGTAACGGTAACCGCATTCCGATACGACGCCCAGTTTTTCCTTTCGCCGGAGGACTTCAATCATGTATTTAAAATCCTCCGCGAAAGGCATCTTCTCGTCGAACCGCACCGCCCGGGCCGCTTCCCTTTCGATGAAGGCCGCGTTCACCAGGGCCTGCCGGATCTGATATTCCTCCGTCAGATCGATGATCCTGCTGCCCTGCCGGTATTTCAGATTCTGCCAGTTCTCTCCCTGGGAAGCCCCGAAATCATAGACCGGAACGCTGACCGCGTCAGTTTCGCCTTCGTGGCGGGAGAAAAAATCATACACCCTCCGGAAGGTGTCCTCCATCATCAGGTCGTCCGCGTCCATGAAGTTGACATACTTCCCTTTCGCCAGGGAAAGCCCGTTGTTCCTTGCGGCGGAAACCCCCTGGTTTTCCTGGTGGATCACGGCCACGTTGTCCGGGTGGCGCTCCGCCCACCGGTCGCAGATTTCACCGCTTCCGTCCCTGGACCCGTCGTCCACCAGGATCACCTGAATCCGCTCAAAGCCGAGGGTCTGCTTTCGCAGGCTCTCCAGCGCCTCCCGCAGATAGGGTTCCACGTTGTAGACCGCCATGATGACAGAAAAGTCAAAGGATTTCACGTATTATCTCCTTCCGGGTTCTTTCCGGCTGATGTACCGTTCATTCTTCTCCGCGGAACCTTCCGGTGATTCTTTTCCACAGGAGGTCTCCCCGTTTCCCGCGCAGCAGGTCCCTGGCCAGCCTGAGGTCCGAGGCCGCCCTGGCCCGGAGGGATCGCAGCGGAATCAGATGGAGGGCGTCGGGCGTCAGGATATACTTCCAGGTTCCGGTTCTTCCCAGTTCGCTGGACAGGGAGCTCACCGGAAGATCCGGACCCGGCACCAGACATTTCAGGGCCGCCGTTTTTTCGCCGGGGATCGTCAGCATCAGCTGCCAGACGGACGCTCCCTCCTCCGGAGGCTGAATCCCCGCCTCAAATTCATAAGCCGCCTCCAGGCATTCCCCGAAGCGGTACACGGAGCGATCCTCCAGAAAGCGGGTCCGGCAGAGACTGTTCAGTTCCGGAGACTGGCGGAAAGCCATCTGAAACGGTTCCGTCCTGAGTTCCGGCGGAAGGCGGAGCAGGCCCCGGATGCGCAGTCCCTGACTGGTCTGCCGGACTTCCCGGATCTCCGCGGGCAAGGCGGTCAGATCCTCAAGGATCAGCTCATCCGTTCCGTAAACCAGCGAATCCTTCCCCGCCTTGATCCGGAAGGAGGATTCCGGATGCTTTTTCCGGGCCAGCCATCGCTTCCAGGGCCACTCGATCAGATCCCCGGGGATCTCTTCCAGGACCCGGTCATCCGTCCGGAGCAGCGTTTCCCGCAGAGTCTGCCAGTATCCTTCCTGCTCCTCCGGGGAGAGAGTCCGCTCCATCTGCTCCTGATAGTCCAGCGCGGCGCGCCATTTCAGATCGCACAGAACCGTGAACTGCAGCCAGCGGGGCGTCTGTCCGTACAGATCCCGGCCGGCGGAGAGGATCGGAAGATAGGAAAACCTGAACACCGGGGCATACCAGGCCGGCTTTTCCGCCTGCGTATTCAGCGCGCTGTCGTTTTTCAGCCTCCTGCGGTATTCATACCTGCCTTCGCTGACGACCCCGAGCTTTTGTTTCTTCAGCATCGCCTCCGCGGCAAACTTCAGATCCTCGCTGATCGCCAGCCGTTCATCAAAGCGGATGTCCGAGACCGCCTCCCTCCGGAAAAAAGCGGAATTCACCATCATCTGGGCGGTCCGGTATTCCTCCGTCAGGTCGATCACGCGGCTCCCGCGGCCAAATTTCCCATTCTGCCAGTGTTCCCCATCCCGTGCTTCAAAAAAGAAAACCGGAACCGCGAAAACATCCGCTTCCCCGCCATGTTCCCCGATAAACCGGAAAACCGTCTCCAGGGTTTCCGGCCCCATCCGGTCATCCGCGTCCATGAAGTTCAGCCAGGCTCCCCGCGCCAGCGCCATGCCCGCGTTGCGGGCCGCGGAAACGCCCCGGTTTTCCTGATGGATCACCTGGATGCTGCCGGGATGCTCCCGGGCCAGCTGATCGCAGAGGGAGCCGCTTTCATCCGTGGACCCGTCGTCCGCCAGAATGATCTGGACGCGATCCGTCCCGAAGGACTGCCGAAGGATGCTGCCGACCGCTTCTCTCAGATAACCGCCGGCATTGTAAACCGCCATGATGACGGAAAAATCATAAGAAGATGTCATTTCCTTTCCGTCCCGGTCTCCTCCATGATTTCCTCAAAGTAGGCCATGTAATTCCTTGTAATCACATCCCAGCAATAACGCGAGTTCACGAAGTTTTTTCCTTTCTGTCCCATCTCCGCGCTCTTGGCCGGGTCATTCAGCAGCAGGTCCGCGTGCTTCTCAAATTCATCATAGGACCTGAAAGCCAGGCCGCCTCCACTTTCTTCGGCAAAGTGCGCGGTCACGGCACAGTTTCCGTTGACCAGGACCGGCCTCCCGGCAATCCAGCTTTCCATAATCACCAGCGAGAAGCTTTCCCCCTCCGACGGGTTGCACAGGAAAGATGCCGCGCCGCACGCGTCGTATTTGTCCTGCTGGCTGACGAAGCCCAGATCCAGAACATCCGGTTCATTGATCTTTTCCGGAGAGTCGTCCCCGATCAGAACCAGCTTCAGCGGCCCCCCGCGGCGCTGTTTATACTGTCTGAAGAAGTCCATCAGCAGATCCAGCCTTTTGCCTTGGGATTTCCTGCCAGCATACAGGATGAAAGGGTCCTCCAGATGAAAGCGCCGCGCGAAGCGCTCTTTACTGAAAGACCACTCCGTATCCACGCCCTCGCCCATGGTACGGAAGAACCTTCCGCTTATCTGAAACAGTTTTTCCGCCAGCTGCCTTTCGGGGTCTGAATGAAAAATCATCCCCCGGACTCCCCGCAGATTCTCCCGAAGGCAGGCGAATCTGAAGGAAGCCTGATCATGAACGCAGGGGATCAGCACCGTCTTCTCCGGCCAGATCTGGCTCCCGTAATAGGTCACTCCCCAGAGCAGCGGAATAAAGACGAACAGCGCGTAATCCTCCCGATGGTTCCGGATATAATCCATGAGCGCGCGGCTGTTGACCATCTCCCTGCAGTAGATCTCCTCTTCCTCTCTTTGAAGCGGAATACCGTAGCTCATCCGGAGCTTCACTCTTTCCATGTGTTTGGGAAAGGAAGGCTCCGCCGGAAAGCGGCATACCCGGATCCCGCTTTCGACGGTCCATCCCGGCGCGTGGTAATTCGTGCTCCAGTCGCTGTTGCAGCTTTCGATGCAGGTTGTCAGAACCACCAGATCCTGACCCGCCTCCTGAAGATGATGAACCAGACCGCGCAGTTCCGCTTCGGCCCCGCCCGGAATCCGATCCCCGTACCAGGTTGTCACAAAAGCGATCGTCCCTCTGCTCATCCTTCCGCCCGCTCCCTCTCTTTCATTCCGCCGCATCAGGATTATCCATATGCTGCCGCGCTTTCACGGTCCGCAGCGCTTCGTAAAGCTCATCGATCTGGTTTTGCTGGTCGCGGATCACGGAGGCCATCGCAAAGAGCGCCCGTTTGGTATTGTAATTCGTCTCGCTGATTCTTCCCGCAAGCGGAGCGGTGCCCGGGCAAAAGATTTTGGATATACCCCTGCGAATCCATGAGGGTTTCCGTCCGGAAGAATCCTGGGAAGGAAAGGGAAGTACGCTGACATCCCCCAGGATTTCCTCAAGGCCCTGATCCAGACCGTAGGCCGAATAGACATCCACTTTGTTTTCCATCGCTTCCAACCCCGTCTTTCATGCGTTCCGATGTAAGGTTGATTATACACCGATAAGGAGAAAGCATCAAGTTTGAAGATTTAATAACAAACTTTGGTCTTTTTCGTTTCCTAATTGAATCTTTTGTGTTATGTACTATTGATTTTCTGTTTCCTTTAAGAAACTTTTTTTGTAGATTCTGTTGCAAAATCCGTTTTGTTGTTCTATAATGCCCTTGGTTGCGTATCGATGATTTGTATTTCCCTGTGAATTCGATCATCTTCGCTTCCGTGTTTCTTCATTACTAAAACGCAAGGAGGAGCGTTGTATGAAAAAGATTGCACTGCTGCTTGCCCTGTGCCTCATGGTGCAGTGCATCGGGCTTCCCGCTGTCGCGGAAGAGGGTCACACCTGGAATGAAGGCTCTGTGACAAAGGCCGCGACCTGTACGGAAGACGGAGAAATAATCTATGTATGTACAGACGCGGAATGCGAGGAATCCAAAACAGAGATTATCCATGCTTCCGGCCACGCCTGGAACGACGGTGAAGTAACGAAAGCCGCCGCCTGCACTGAAGCCGGCGTCAAGACCTTCACCTGCTCCGTCTGCGGTGAGACCCGGACGGAAGAGATCCCCGCCTCCGGCGAACACGCCTGGGACGAGGGGTCCGTGACGAAGGCCGCCACCTGCGCTGAAGCCGGCGTCAAGACCTTCACCTGCTCCGTCTGCGGCGAGACCCGGACGGAAGAGATCCCCGCCTCCGGCGAACACGCCTGGGACGAGGGGTCCGTGACGAAGGCCGCCACCTGCGCTGAAGCCGGCGTCAAGACCTTCACCTGCTCCGTCTGCGGACAGACCCGGACGGAAGAGATCCCCGCCGCCGGCGAGCACACCTGGGACGAGGGAACCGTGACGAAGGAAGCGACCGCCGAGGAAGAGGGCGTCAAAACCTTCACCTGCTCCGTCTGCGGACAGACCCGGGATGAAGTGATCGCCAGGACTGAACCTCTCCCCGAGGAAGCCGAAGAGACTCCTGCAGCGGGCGAAGGCGAAGAGAATCCTGAGGCGGACGAGGGTGAAGCGGTAATCATTCCGCTGGCCTACCTGAATTCCGGCGCTGTCCTCTATCAGGACGAAGGCGCTTCCGAGCCTGTCGGAACGCTTTCCGCCAAAGCCGTCGTGCTGATTCTGGAAGAAAAAGCGAACACTTCCAGGGTCAGATACCTGATCAAGGAGGAAGGCTCCGAGCCGGAGCTGTGCGCGGCCTGGGCGAAAAACAGCGATCTCGTCAGATTCACAGCCGAGGATCTGGAGAGCTGGAACGCCGCTTCCCATGCCGTTCAGGCCGAGTCCGAGGGATACATTCTTGAGCCGCTGGCCTTCGTAAAGGCGGAGCCGAAGGATGATGAATCCTCGGAGCCTTCCGGGGATGAATCCTCCGAAGTTGAGGAAGGCGAGGGCGGCGATGTGACGCCTGCTGCTGAAGATGAAGCGGAAGCTGCTGCCGAGACTCCCGCCACGGAAGAGACTGTAGAAGCCGCGCAGGATGAAGCTGCTGAAGAAGCTCAGCCTGCGGCACCCGTCATTCCTGAGGAAGTCCCCGGCGAAGTCGTGGAAGGTGTTGCTTCCCTGGGCGGTGCGACTGCCGCGATCGTCGATCCTAACGGCGTTGTGCTCTCCTCCACCGATTACGCGGCCATGGATGTGCTTGACGCGGCCGGAGCTAGCACGGAATATACAATCCGCGCCGACGGCGTCATCACCCAGTATAACGGCAGCGACACCCGCATCACCATTCCCAACAAGGTCAAGCTGAATGGTGCCGATATTACGGTCACCGGCGTTTCCAACACCGCGTTCTCCCGGAACACCCGCATCACCAGCATCACCATGCCGACCACCATTGATACCGTCGACACGGGATGCTTCAAGGGCTGTACCGCCCTGCAGGTCATCAACCTGCCGAATAATATTACCGTCATCAATGATGAAGCTTTCTCCGGATGCACCTCTCTGGAAAGCATCGCCTGGTCTGACAATATCTATTATATTGGCAACTATGCCTTCTATGGATGCACTTCTCTGAAGAATGTTGCGCTTCCGTCTTCGCTCAGCTATGTTGCCAGATATGCCTTCTACGGATGTTCTTCCCTGAGCACGATCACATGGCCTAACAGCCTGGGCCGGATCATGGACTATGCTTTTGCGGGATGCACCTCTCTGACCGGTATTTCCCTCCCTGCTTCCGTGACTCAAATCAATGATTACGCGTTCCAGGGCTGCACCGGCATTCAGGATCTGATCCTGCAGGACGGCCTTAAAACCCTTGGCACCGGTACTTTCCAGAACTGCACGGGCATCAAGGCGATCAACATCCCCAAGACCGTTACAGATATGGGCAACTCCGTGTTTGAGAACTGCAGCGGCGCGTCCTCCCTGTCTCTTTCCGCTGCCTGCCCCGAAATCAAGAACTTCTCCTTCAAGGGCTGCACCGGCCTGACTCAGATCGGAATTCCGGACGGCGTGACGACCATCGGCCGTGAAGCTTTTGAAGGCTGCTCCAACCTGGGCATTGTTTATAAGATCCCCGCTTCCGTGACGACGATCGGCAACTACGCGTTCAACAACGCAAAGGCCGGATGCTTCTTCTTCGTATATAACACCGGCGTAACCATCGGCACGGACGCCTTCGGAACCAACAGCAACATCTTCGGCTATCCGAATTCCACCGCCCATGCTTACGCGAACGCTCACAGCGGCGTCAACTTCTATTCTCTGGCCATTGTTGATTTCGTTGAGCGCTGCTACAACCTGATCCATGGAAGAGCCGGCGATGCGCCCGGTATCATCTACTGGTCCACGAATCTGGCCAACAAGAATATTACCGGCGGAGAAGTGGTCAACAGGTTTATTACCAGTCCTGAATTCACCAGCCGCCACCTCAGCTCCAGCGCCACCATCGATATCCTGTATAAGGTTATGATGGACCGTGCCCCGGATGCCGCAGGCAAAGCCTACTGGCAGAGCTGCCTGGATGACGGCATGTCCTTGACCTTTGTGATCAGCGGCTTCACCCGTTCCGCTGAATTCCATACGATCTGCAACTCCTACGGCATCGATCCCGGCAGCGTGGCCGTGACCGAAAACCGCGACCGGAATAAGAAGGTCACCGCGTTTGTCACCCGCTGCTACAAGTACATTCACGGACGCAACTATGACGTCGGCGGCCTGAATTACTGGACCGGTCTCCTGCTGAGCGGCGAGATCAACGGCGCTGAACTGGTTGACCGCTTCATCATGAGCCCCGAATTCAAGAGCAGGAATCTGTCGAACGATGAACAGGTTGAGATTCTGTATCTGACCATGCAGGACCGCTCCTCCGATCCGGTCGGCAAGGCCTACTGGACAGGCCTGATGAAGAAGGGCATGTCCATTGAAGCGGTTGTGGACGGCTTCGCCCGTTCTCCCGAGTTCAACTACATCTGCAACGGCTACGGCATCATCGCCGGCAGGCTGAGCAATCTGCAGTCCCGCGATGTCAACGAAAAGCTGACGGAATTTGTCAACCGTGTGTACAAGGAATCCCTGGATCGTGAAGGCGAGGAAGGCGGCCTGAATTACTGGACCGGACGCATCCTCAATGGAGAAGACTCTCCTGTGGATGTCGCCAAGCACTTCCTGCAGTCCTTTGAGTTCATTTCCAAGGGTCTCAACAATTCCGACTTTGTCAA
>CAMVDI010000041.1 GCA_947166205.1 uncultured Clostridia bacterium | reverse complement strand
GCCGAGCTGGAAAAGCAGATCGCGGACGCCGCCGGCGCGGGTACATCCGTGAACGAAGCTGTGGATGCCGCCAAGGCCGAGGTGCAGGAGAAACTGACCGCCGCGGAAGCGAAGGCTGCCGACCTGCAGAAGCAGCTGGACGATGCCAAGGCCGCCGCGGAGACCCAGCTGACCGAGGCTGTGGAAGCCGCCAAGGCTGAGATGCAGGAGAAGCTGACCGCCGCGGAAGAAGCGAAGGCCGCTGCCGAGGCGAAGGTCGCTGACCTGCAGAAGCAGCTGGAAAACGCTTCCACCGAAGTGAAGGAGACGGTTGAGGAAGCCACCGAGCAGACGGAAGAAGCCGTGACCGAGGCCGTTGAGCAGGCGGAAGAAGCCGCGGCCGAGAAGACGGAGCAGACGGAGGAAGCCGCTCCCGCCGAGACGACGGAAGCCGCTCCCGCCGAGACCGAAGCCCCCGCCGAGACGACGGAAGCCGCCCCCGCCGAGACCGAAGCCCCCGCCGAGACGGCTGAAGCCGCCCCCGCGGAGACCGAAGCCCCCGCCGAGACAGCTGAAGCCGCGCCCGCGGAGACCGCCGGCGAGGTGAAGGTGATGAGCCACGAGGAGTACATGGCCGCCGAGAACGACACCGAAGTCGTGATCGAGAGCTATGTCCAGGCGCATCAGGACTGGTTCGACAACAAGGTGACCGTGTACCTGCAGAGCAAGGACGGGGCGTATTTCGCCTATGAGATGGTCTGCAGCGAGGAAGACGCCGCGAAGCTGGTGCCCGGACAGAAGATCCGCGTGACCGGTTACAAGACCGAGTGGTCCGGCGAAGTTGAAATCGCTTCCGGATGCACCTTCGAGTTTGTGGACGGCGATCCCTACATCGCCGAAGCGGAGGATGTGACCGCCCTGCTGGCTTCCGAAGACCTGATCAAGCACATGAACGAGTTCGTCTCCGTCAAGGGAGCGACCATCGTGGCCCAGGAAAGCGGAGAAGCTTTCAGCTACAAGAATCCCGAAGAGAAGACCGATGACCTGTATTTCGCGGTGGAAGTGGACGGAAAGACCTACAACTTCTGCGTGGAGTTCCACCTCTGCGGCAAGGATACGGACGTCTACAAGGCCGTTGAAGGCCTGAAGGTCGGCGACGTGGTGGATCTGGAAGGCTTCCTGTACTGGTACAACGGAGCCAACCTCCAGGTGACCGGTCTGACCGTGAAATAATCCGGATGAAGCGATTCATCCGCACTGGATGATCCACGAAAGCGGGAACTTCGGTTCCCGCTTTTGTGGTGGAGAAACGACGGATCCGAAACAGCCTTCCCGGCGCGGCAAGGGGCGCCGGGAAGGCCGGGCGGGATCCGGGCCGCGCGCGGGGGGAGGATGGCCAGTGATCAGGGAGATCAGGATACAGAGCATCGGGGATCTGATGCCGCTGCTGACGGAGCAGGAATACCGTCCGGATCTGGACCGGAACCGCAGCTCCTATCTTTACCGGGGCATGCAGAACACGGAATACAGGATGGTGACCAGCCTGCGGCGGAACTGCAAGCATCTGCAGAAGACGCTGGAGCCGGCGATCCTGCAGAATTTTGCCAAATACGCCGCCCGGGAGGATCCCAGCGTCAGCAGGAACATCTGGCAGTGCATGATCACCGGACAGCACAACGGGCTTCCCACCCGGCTGCTGGACTGGAGCCAGAGCCCGCTGGTGGGGCTGCATTTCGCGGTTACGGAGGAGAACCTGGAAGCCATGGAGGAGCACGACTGCATGGTCTGGCGGATCGACATGCAGGAGCTGTACAGCCTGCTTCCGGACCGGTACAGGAACGTCGTGAACCGGATGCAGAGCACGATCTTCAACATCCGGATGCTGGCGGGCATCACCGAATCCCTGGATCAGTATGACCGGGACATGGGAGACCAGGCCATGGTCATCATCGAACCCCCCAGCATCAATGACCGGATCATCAACCAGTATTCCTTCTTCTCCATCGTTCCCACGGAGATGGAGAACATCGAGGACTTCCTGGACCGGCGGACGGAGCACACGGTGAAGTACATCGTGGACCGGCACCTGCGCTGGCGGGTGAGGGATATGCTGGACCAGCTGAACATGAGCGAGCGGATTATCTATCCCGGACTGGACGGCCTGAGCAAGTGGATCGCCAGGCACTATTATGTGAAATGAAGAAAGCAATCTGGATCGCGCTGGCCTTTCTGATCCTGAGCCCGGCTCTTTCCGCCCGGGCGGACGTGGTGATCAGCGAGGTGATGGCCAGCAACGGCTGGTTCGAGGACGGGCACGCCTGGGACTGGATCGAGCTGCACAACGACGGAAAGGAAACCGAGAATCTGTCGGGATGGTATCTGAGCGACAGCGGGAAGAACCCGCTGAAATGGCAGTTTCCCCAGGGGACGAAGCTGAAGCCGGGGAAGTACCTGACCGTCTGGTGCACCGGGGAGGAAACGGAATCCCCGGGAAAAGGCGATGAGTTCTATACGGACTTCGCCATCTCCTCGGGCGGGGAGACCCTGGTCCTCTCCGACGGGGAGGGGACGGAAGTCCAGCGGCTGAAAATTCCCGCCCAGTATGGCTGCGTCAGCTACGGCCTGCCCTCGGGCGGGACGGAATACGGCTTTTTTGAGCATGCCACCCGGGGAAAAAAGAACGACGCGGAGGCCTTCGGCGCGCGGACGGAGACGCCCGCTTTCCTGACCGGGGGCGGATTCTACCAGGGGAGCGTGACCGTCCGGGCGGAGGGCCCTGACGGGGCGGCGCTGCGGTACACCGCGGACGGATCCACCCCGACGGAAAAGAGCAGGGCCTTTCCGGAGGAGGGGCTCACCCTGAAGAAAACCGCCCCGCTGCGGATCCGGGCCTTCCGGGAGGGGGAAGTCTCCTCGGAAACGGTCAGCGCCACCTTCTTTGTGGACGACGATCCGATGACGCCCGTCGTCTCCCTGATTTCGGACGACAAATACCTGTTCAGCTCCAGAACCGGGATTCTGACCAAGGGATCCGGTTCCATCCCGAACTATGCCCGGGGATGGGAGTACCCCATCAACATCGAATACTATACCCGGACCGGGGAAAACCAGATCAACCAGATGGGGACCTTCACCTGCAGCGGACACAGCGCCCGGGTCAACGCCCAGAAGAGCATCGCCCTGTACGCGAGGAAGGCCTGGGGCACGGACCGGTTTTATTTCAATCCCTTTCCCACCCGCTCCTATGACAGCTACAAAAGCCTCCTTCTGCGGGCGGCCAACTCGGACACCTACGCCACCCGGCTGCGGGATGTGGTGGCCAGCTCCCTGGCGGAAGGGCAGGGCATCCTCTATCAGGATCACGTGGTGATTCAGGTTTACATCAACGGCGAATACTACGGACACTACAACCTGCGGGAAAAGATCAACAAGTACTTCATCGCCCAGTATGAGGGGATCACGGAGCAGGAGGACATCGACCGGATCGACCTGCTGGCCAGGACGGGGACGGACCAGTTTCTGCAGAACGGGGACAACGCAGACTGGCTGGCGCTGTGCGACTTCTGCCGGACGAAGGACCTGAACGATCCGGAGAACCTGCGGTATGTGGAGGAAAGGCTGGATATCGACTCCCTGTTCACCCACGCGGCCTTCGAGATCATCCTGGGAAACGTGGACTTCACCAATGTGCGGATCTACCGGGTGCCCGGGGGCAAATGGCGGATGCTGCTGTTTGACGTGGAGGCCTGCTGGAGAGGGCTGGACAAAACGCCCATCGAATACTACATCAAGCCGGTCAGCGCGAAGATCCAGGGCTTCCGGCATGAGCCGCTGAACGCGCTGCTGCGGGTGCCGGAATACCGGGCCAGATTCCTGACCCGGACGGCGGAACTGCTGGAGACCGTCTTCCGATGGGACAATGTGGAAGCGCATTTCGACCGGGTGATCGAACAGCTGAAGCCCATTCTTCCCCGGCATATCGCCCGGTGGAAGAACATGAAGATGAGCAACTGGGAGAAGAACATCCGGGCCACGAAAAACTATGCCAGGAGCCGGCCGAAAGTGATTCCGAAGCTGCTGAAAACCGCCCTGAAGCTGACAAACGCGGAGATGGACCAGTACTTCGGCCACGCGCTGGAGGTGCTGGAGGAATACAACTCAAAGTGACCGGGGAAGGAAAGGACGCATGAAGCTGAAATACCGATGCCTGGTGCTGGACCATGACGACACGGTGGTGAACTCCACCGCCACCGTCCATTACCCCTGCTTTGTGGAGTATATGGAGAAATACCACCCGGAGACCCACCTGACCCTGGAGGAATACTTCCGGTACAACTTTCACCCGGGGGTCGTGCCGCTGTTCACGGATATCTGCGGCATGAGCATGGAGGAGCTGTACGAGGAGGAAATGTACTGGAAGGAATATGTGAAGCACCATGTGCCCCGGGCCTATGACGGCATCGGGGAGATCCTCCGGGAATTCCGGGCCCGGGGCGGCCTGCTGACGGTGGTCAGCCATTCCTTCTCCGAATACATCCTGCGGGACTACCGGGAGAACGGACTGCCGAAGCCGGACATGATCTTCGGATGGGATGACCCTCCGGAGAAGCGGAAACCCAGCCCCTGGCCCCTGCGGAAGATCATGGAAACCCACCGGCTGGCGCAGGAAGAGCTGCTGGTGGTGGACGACCTGAAGCCGGGATACGACATGGCCCGGGCGGCGGGGGTCCCCTTCGCTGCGGCCGGGTGGGCCAACGATATTCCCGAAATCGAAACCTTCATGCGGGCCAACTGCGAAAGATACTTCAAGACGGTGGCGGAGCTGAAGGACTTTCTGCTGGGCTGAGGGCCTCCTCCGGCGGGAAACCCGGAAACCTGTAGGATCCGGTCAGAAACTGAAGGGATTTTCAAGGCTTGAGAAATCAACGCTCCGTGCGGTATAATAAAAAATCCACACGCGCAGGAGGTCAGAGGGATGCCGGAGATCAGGGAGCTCATTCGGGAAGGCAAGGGAAAACGGGTTTACGCGACGGACGATCCGGATCTGGCGGTTGTCTACTACAAGGACGAGGCCATGGCCTATCACGGGCTGAAGCGGGGCCGGATTCTGGGCAAGGGAGAGATCAACAACGCCATCTGCAAGCACCTGTTCACCCTGCTGAGGGAACAGGGCGTTGAGAATCATTTTATCCGCCAGCTGGACGCCCGGCAGAGCCTGGTGCTCCGGTGCGACATGATGTGCTTTGCCGTGAAGATCCGGAACCGGGTGGCCGGCGGCATGCATGTCCGGACGGGGCTGCCCGTGGGCATGAAGCTGGATCACCCGGTGGTGGAATTCGTGCTGAAGGAAAGCGAAATGGACGTGGACGCGCTGGTGAACCACACCCACCTGCTGGCGATGAAGGCCGCCAGCATGGAAGAGATTGAGGAGATCCGCCGGCTCAGCCGCCGGATCAACGAGATCCTTTCCGCGTACATGAGCGAAATCCATATCGAGCTGATCGACTTCCGCATCGAGTTCGGCCGGTACAAGGGAAAGATCCTGCTGGCGGACGAGATCAGCCCGGATACGGCCCGGTTCTGGGACAGCAGCACCCATGAGCCGCTGGATATCGACCGGTTCCGGCGGGACCTTGGGGACGTGAAGGAAGCCTATCAGGAGGTGCTCCATCGGATGATGGGCACCAGCTACTGAGCGATTCACCGGACGCGGAGACAGAAGAAAGATGAAGAAGAGGATCATCCCGGGCCTGGCCTGGCTGCTGGCCCTTTTTCTGCTTTTCCCCGCCCTGGGGGAGGAAGCGGCTGCCCCGGAGGGGGCGGAGGAGGGCGCTTTTCCGGAGCTGAACGAAGACGGCTTTCTGGAGGACGGGGAGTTCGTTTACGAGAATGAGGAGGCCGGCCTGTGGCGGTACGCCGGCAGCACCCTGTGGGTTGAGGTGCGGAGGTACATCCAGGAAAAGCCCGCCCGCACCTGGTACGAGGCGGAGATCCGATGCGCGGAGGGCGGAGAGGTGCCGCACATGATCCCCCTGGATCCGGAGCACTGGATGAAAAAGCGGGATTATCCCTACAAGCTGGCCCGGCTGAACCGCACGGTCATCGCCGTCAGCGCGGACTACGCCTGGCACCGGTATCTGCACAAGGCCAGGACGGGGATCCTGCTGCGGGGCGGGAAAATCATCTCCACGAAAACCAGGAAGGCCATGTCGGACGGGTTTCCGAACCTGGACACGCTGGCGATCTTTCCGGACGGGGACATGAAGGTGTTCTTCAGCGACGAGAAGACCGCGGAGGAGTATGTGGAGATGGGCGCCGTGGATGTCCTTTCCTTCGGCCCCTGGCTGATCCGGGACGGGGAGCTGAACGAAAAGGGGCTGAAGAAATACGGTACCTCCGGCGGCGCCGAGCGGGTGGCCGTGGGCATGACGGAGAAGGGACACTACTGGTTCATGATGCTGGAGGGCAGGATCAAACGGAGCCGGGGGGACAATGTCTCCTTCCTGACGGAGAAACTGATGGAAAAGGGCTGCCGGACAGCCTTCAACCTGGACGGCGGGCAGACCGCCTGCATCCTGTTCATGGGGCATCAGCTGTGCAGGATGGACGACAAGCCCCGGAACCTGTCCTCCCGGGCCACGGCGGAAATCCTGGGGGTGGGCACCAGCGATCTGGTCCGGCTGCCGGAGGATCCCTGGTAGGCCGGAGACGGACAGCCCCGGACCGCCGGACGGGGGAAAAAGGAAAGACGCCGCGCCGGGACCCGGGCGGGGCGGGAATTTACCGCTTGCAAAAGGGGAAAACCCTATGATATACTGAAAAATGGCCCGTCAGGGGCAGAAGGATTTGTTCAAGGACACAGGAGGGACGGACATACCATGAGCTATACGTACGAAAAGATTTCCAGCAACAAGGCGAAGCTGCATTTTGAATTCCCCGCGGAAGCGTTTGACGAGGCCATGAGCAAGGCGTTTCTGAAGATCCGCCGGAGCATCAATATCCCCGGTTTCCGGAAGGGCAAGGCCCCCCGCAGGATGGTGGAGGCCATGTACGGCGAATCCATCCTGTACGATGACGCCATCAACTTCCTGTTCCCGGACGCCTACGAGGCGGCGGTGAAGGAGAATGACCTGTTCCCCGTGGATCAGCCGGAATTCAGCCTGGAGGAGATCGGCTCCGGAAAGGATCTGAAGTTCAGCGTTGAAGTCTTCGTCCGTCCCGATGTGACTCTGGGCGAGTACAAGGGCCTGGAGGCGGAGATCCCCATGCAGAAGGTCACCGACGCCATGATCGACGCGGAGATCCAGCGGGACGTGGACAAGGCCAGCCGCACCGTCGATGTGGAGGACCGCCCGGTGGAGAACGGGGATATCGTGAACCTGGACTATGCCGGAACGGTGGACGGGGTCGCCTTTGACGGCGGCACCGCGGAAGGGCAGACGCTGACCATCGGAAGCGGCAGCTTCATCCCCGGCTTCGAGGAGCAGATGGTGGGCATGGGCATCGGCGAGGAAAAGGACCTGAACGTGACCTTCCCGGCGGAGTACCATGCCGCCGAGCTGGCGGGCAAGGACGCGGTTTTCCATGTGAAGGTGAACGGCATCCAGAAGGTGGAGAAGCCGGAGCTGGACGATGATTTCGCCGCGGACGTCAGCGACTTCAACACCTTTGCCGAATACAAGGCGGATATCGTGCGCCGGCTGACCGAACGGGTGGAAAAGAACAACGAGAACGCCGCCAAGAACGCGCTGGTGGAAAAGGCCGTGGCGAACGCCCAGGTGGATATCCCCCGTGCGATGATTGAAACCCAGAGCAACTACATGATCCGGGAAATGGAGCTGAACGCCTCCTATCAGGGCATCCGGCTGGACGACTATCTGAAGTACATGGGCATGACCCGGGAAGCCCTGAAGGCGCAGAACGAGCCCGAGGCGGAGCGCCGGGTCAGGAATGAGCTGGTGATCGAAGCCATCCGCAAGGCGGAGGGCATCGAGCCCACCGAGGAGGACATCGAAAAGCAGATCGCCGAGCAGGCGGAGCGCTACGGCCGGGACGCGGAGGACTTCAAGCGGGATCTGACCGAATCCCAGAAGGAATACCTGAAGGAGGACGCGGCCATCGCCCTGGTGCTGGATCTGCTGATGAAGGACGCGAAGATTACCGAAAAGAAGGCGGAGGAACCCAAGGCGGAAGAGCAGAAGGACGCTGAGGCCTGAGATCCGCGGAAGGTCCCCTTCCTGCAAATAGAACAGACGTACAGCAATGGCGCCGGCACAGGCGCCATTGCTGTACATCACGGAGGAAAACGAGATGACACTGGTTCCCTATGTAATCGAACAGACGAACCGGGGCGAGCGCTCCTATGACATTTATTCCCGCCTGCTGAAGGACCGGATCGTGTTCCTGGGCGGGGAGATCGACGACACCACGGCCAACCTGGTGGTGGCCCAGATGCTGTTTCTGGAGATGGAGGATCCGGACGCGGATATCAGCCTGTATATCAACAGCCCGGGCGGCTCCGTGACCGCGGGCATGGCTATCTACGACACCATGCAGTACATCCGGCCCCAGGTTCGGACGGTCTGCATCGGCATGGCCGCCAGCATGGGCGCCTTTCTGCTGATGGCCGGCGCCCCCGGAAAGCGGCTCGCCCTTCCCAACAGCGAGGTCATGATTCATCAGCCGCTGGGCGGCGCCCAGGGTCAGGCGACGGATGTGGCCATCCAGGCGGAATGGCTGATGAAGACCAAGGAGAAGATGACCCGGATGATGGCGGAGATGACGGGTCAGAAGCTGGAAAAGGTCAAGGCCGACGTGGAGCGGGACTACTTCATGAGCGCGGAGGAAGCGCTGGAATATCACATCATCGACGAGATTTATCAGCCGCGGAAGCAGGGCTGAGGCATCAGGAACAAAACCGACGGAACATAAAGGAGCAACATGGCCAGCTATACGAATAACCAGTCCCCCCGGTGCTCTTTCTGCGGCAAGGAAGCCACCATGGTGAAGCGCCTGATCGCGGGACCCGGGGTATATATCTGCAACGAATGCATCGACCTGTGCAACGGGATCCTCGAGGACGAGACGGAGCCGCTGGACCGGAGAAGCGGCACCCGGAAGGGCAGGAACTCCGGGACGCTGAACGTGATGCTGCCCACCGATATGAAGAAAATCCTCGATGAATACGTGATCGGGCAGGACAGGGCCAAGAAAGCCATGTGCGTCGCGGTCTACAATCACTACAAGCGCATCAACCGCCGGCAGAAGAAGGACGATATTGAGCTGCAGAAGAGCAATATCCTGATGCTGGGACCCACGGGCAGCGGAAAGACCTATCTGGCCCAGACCCTGGCCAGAATCCTGAACGTTCCCTTCGCCATCGCCGACGCCACCAGCGTGACGGAGGCCGGCTACGTGGGCGACGATGTGGAGACCATCCTGCTGCGGCTGATCCAGGCGGCGGACTGGGACATCGAAAAGGCCCAGAAGGGAATCGTCTACATCGACGAGATCGACAAGATTGCCCGGAAAGGCGAGAACATGTCCATCACCCGGGACGTGAGCGGGGAAGGGGTCCAGCAGGGTCTGCTGAAGATCCTGGAGGGAACGGTCGCCGCCGTTCCGCCCCAGGGCGGGCGCAAGCACCCTCACCAGGAGATGCTGCAGATCGATACCACCAACATCCTGTTCATCTGCGGCGGCGCCTTCGACGGACTGGTGCCCATCATCGAGAACCGCATCGGAAAGAAGACGCTGGGTTTCGGCGCGGAGATCCAGAGCGAGCGGGATCCGGAACGGGTGGACGCGCTTAGGCAGGTGCGTCCGGAGGATCTGACCCGGTTCGGCCTGATCCCGGAATTCGTGGGCCGGCTGCCTGTGGTGGTGACGCTGGACGGACTGGACGAGGAAGCGCTGGTCCGGATCCTGACCGAGCCCCGGAACGCCCTGTGCAAGCAGTACGCCAAGCTGCTGGAGCTGGACGGCATCCAGCTGACCTTTGAGGATGAGGCGGTCCGGGAGATCGCCCGGAAGGCCATCGCGCTGAAGACCGGCGCCCGGGGACTGCGGGCCATCATCGAGGACTGCATGCTGGAGACCATGTTTGAACTGCCGGGCATGACGGAAATCAACGGCTGCGTCATTGACGTGGACGCGGTGACCGGCGGAAAGCCCAAACTGCAGCGGGGAACCCGCCGCAGAACCGCGAAACGCGTGGAAACGGAGCGTTCCATGCCCAGCAGCGAGGTCTCCTGATCCCGCCGCCGGAAAGCCCGGGACAAAAAGATTCAGCCACCTTCCCCGGAAAACCGGGGATGGTGTTTTTTTCGCTTGCAAAAGCGCAGGTTTTCGGTATACTTGAGGAACACTGGAAACACAGGAGGACAAAGATGGCAAATTCCAGGACGATGGAGCTCCCTGTTCTGCCCCTGCGGGGGATGATGATCTTTCCGGGCATGGTGCTGCATTTTGACGTGGGCAGGCCGAAGAGCATCGCCGCGCTGGAGGAGTGCATGACCGCCCGCCAGAAGATCTTTCTTGTGGCGCAGAAGAACGAGGAAACGGAGGATCCCGCTCCGGCAGATTTCTGCGCGGTCGGCACGGTGGCCACGGTGCGGCAGGTCATGAACCTGCCCGGCGAAAACATGCGCGTGCTGGTGGAGGGTGAAGTCCGCGGCACGATCGAGGAGATTCTGTCCGAGGAAAAGTGCGTGACGGCCAGGATCCAGATTCACCGGGACCGGGTGCCCCGGAGCAATGAGAGCCGCGCTCTGATCCGCACCACGCAGGACCTTTTCGCCGAATACGCGAAGAGCAGCCAGCGGGTCAGCCAGGAGACGGTGGAAGGACTGCGGGATCTGGAAAAGCCCGGGGAAATCGCGGATCTGCTGGCGGCCAATCTGATTCAGAAATGGCAGGAGCGGCAGACCTTCCTCGAGGAGCTGGATCCGCTGAAGCGGATGGAAAAGATCTGCGCCGTGCTGATGCGGGAAACGGACCTGGCGGACACGGAGAAGGAGATTCAGAGCCGCATCCGCAGGCAGGTGGACCGGAACCAGAAGGATTTCTATCTCCGGGAGCAGATCCGGGCCATCCAGTCGGAGCTCGGAGAGGGCGACGAGGCGGAGGATCAGAACGGATACCGGAAGCGGATGGAGGAAACTCCGCTGAACGAGGAAGCCCGGGCCAAATGCGAGAAGGAAATTGACCGGATGAGCCGCATCGCTCCCGGCAGCCCCGAATATATCGTATCCGAGACCTATATCGACTGGATTCTGGACATGCCCTGGGGGAAGGAGACGGAGGACAATCTGGATCTGGCCAGGGCCAGGGAGGTTCTGGACCGGGAGCATTACGGGCTGGACAAGGTGAAGGAGCGGATCATCGAATACCTGGCGGTGCTTCGGCTGAAAAAGAACATGAAGGGCCCCATCCTTTGCTTCGTGGGACCGCCCGGCGTCGGCAAGACCAGCATCGTCAAGGCCATCGCCGAGGCCGTGGACCGGAAATTTGTCCGCATGAGCCTGGGCGGCGTCCGGGATGAAGCTGAGATCCGCGGGCACCGGAAAACCTATATCGGATCCATGCCCGGCCGGATCATTACCGGCATGAAGCAGGCGGGCAGCATGAACCCGGTCTTCCTCTTTGACGAGATTGACAAGATGGCCAGCGATTTCCGGGGCGATCCCGCCAGCGCGATGCTCGAGGTGCTGGACGCGGAGCAGAATTTCGCTTTCCGGGATCATTATATGGAGATTCCCTTCGATCTGAGCAAAGTGATGTTCATCACCACCGCCAACAGCGCGGAAGCCATTCCGGATCCCCTGCGGGACCGGATGGAACTGATCGAGGTGCCCAGCTATACGGAAGAAGAGAAGCTGCAGATTCTGAAGCGGCATCTGATGCCCAAGCAGATCGCGGAACACGGCATGGCGCCGGATACGCTGCGGATCAGTGACGAAATCATGAAGCGCATGATTGAGGACTATACCCGGGAGGCCGGGGTGAGAACCCTGGAGCGGACCGCGGCCAAATGCTGCCGGAAGGCGGTGGTGTACCTTCTG
>CAMVDI010000040.1 GCA_947166205.1 uncultured Clostridia bacterium | reverse complement strand
CGACCCGGGCCTGAACCTTCGTGTCGCTGAAGTTCTCCAGGCGCAGCTCGTAGGACGCGCCCTCGATGGGATTCCAGTTGTTGTCCCGGACCAGCATCAGCACGTACCAGTATCCGTCCCGGACCAGGCGGTAGATCGTGGTCTTTCCCTTCATCAGGGTGCCCTGCTCCGGCTTGGATCCGTTCAGCATCGCCCGGACCTGGGCCGGGGTGAACTGGTCATAGTTGTTGACCGTCAGGCCGTATTCGTATCCGTCGGAGTAGAAGCTGACCAGGCCCTCGCTCATGGCGGCGTACTGCTTCGTCCAGGAGCTGATGCGCTGCATCTGGCTCTGCTCGTCGTCATACAGCCGGGTCATCCGCTGATCCTCGCTGTACTTCTGGCGCAGGTAGTTCTGCCGGGCGTTGATGGCCATGCTCAGCAGGTTCTCCTGATTGATCATGTTGCCCCGCTCGCCGCCAACGATGGCCCGCACTGCCCGGGCCCGGGTCATGACCTCGCTCTCCAGCTTTTCCATCCGGGCATCCGTGGCCACCTCCGCCCGGAGCAGCTTCAGCTGATAGTCCCGGATCAGATCCCGGTAATCCTGCAGGGTGGTCATCTCCTTCGTGCTGAAGCCCGAGGAGAAGACGTTGCAGATCGGGGTCCCCCGGAACACGGCGGCGCCTTCCTCCGCCAGGTAGTCCACGCTGGTGAGGCCCTCCGCGTCGTAGGGCGTCTCGTCCCGCACAAGCAGGCACTCCCCGGAATAGCGGGAGCCCAGGGTCCCCGCCTCGATCCGGCCGTAGGGCTCGGCCTCGGGGGTCAGCGCCGTCACCAGATACCAGACCAGGAACCCCATGACAACCACGATCAGCGCGATCTGAGCCACGCTGAGCCGGCGGGGCTCCTCCGGCGGCCGCGATACGGGCTGCACCGGCTGAGGGGGCGACATCTGATACAAGGCTCCTGACTCCTCTCTCCGGGATGTTTCCTGTTATTGTATCATATCCCGGGAAGCATTGCAAATCTCACGCCCGGCTCCTCCCCTTCCGCCAGGGGGTCCCGGCGCCGCTCCCGGGATCAGGCGTTCAGCCACGCCGCCGGACGGACCGCCGCCTCCGGGTTCTCCCCGCCGGTGACCTCCAGGGTCATCAGGCTCTTCTCCCCGGAGATCCGCTTTTTCTCCGGCGTCAGGGTGGACATGACGAATCCCATCCCCACCACCTTCACGCTGAACTCCCGCATCAGCTCCACCATCCCCCGGGCCGTTCCGCCGCCCCTGAGAAAATCATCCACGATCAGGGCCTGCTGATTCTCCCGGACCGCCCGCCGGCTCAGGCTCATGGTTTCGATGCTCCCGGATCCGGAGACGTAGTTGATGTTGACTGCGGATCCCTCGTAAACCTTGGAGCTGTGCCGGGCGATGACCAGGGGAATCCCCAGGGCGTTGGCCGTGGAAAAGGCCACGGGAATCCCCTTGGTTTCCATGGTCAGCACAAAGTCCGGCTTCTCCTCCCGGAACCCGGTGGCCAGGATCTCTCCCATGCGGTTCACGATATCCGGCGTGGAAAGAATGTCCGAATAGTACAGGAAGTTCCCCGGCAGCACCCGGCTCTTTCCGCTCAGCATCCCGCAGAGCTCCCGGATATACGCCAGCGAATCCTCCCGGCTCCAGACCGGCCGGAACTTCACGCCGCCGGCGGCGCCCGTCACGGTTTCGATCTCCCCCAGATGAAAGTCCCGGGTGACCCGGCGAAGGGCGTCCAGATCCTCGCTGACGGTGGACTTCGCGGCGCCGAACAGCTCGCAGAACCGGTTCAGCGTAAACAGCTTGCCCGGCTCCCCCGCCAGTATTTTCATCATCACGCTCATCCGGTCGTTGCGGCGAATCTTCTCCATGGCGTCCCTCCCCGCGGCCTCTCCGCGTCCGTGTATCTCAGAAAAACCCGAAAAAAAGCCCCGGTCCGCGGGACCGGAGGCTATTGTACCATAATTTACGAATATTGCAACCACAATTCAGCGGGAAAGTTCGTCTTTTGGGGGTATTCCGGCGCTTTTTCTTCTATGAATGTACGGGTTCCTCCGTCGTCAGGAAGGGCTTGATCTCTTCCAGCAGGCTGCCGCAGTCGTCCTGATAGATCTCCAGGGTGATGGGGCGGCTCAGATCCAGGGAAAAGATCCCCAGGATCGACTTGGCATCCACCACGTGGCGCCCCGCCCGCAGGTCCATCTCAAAGGGGTACCTGCCCACGATATTTACAAAGCGGTTTACGTTCTCCACCAGGCTCAGCCTGATCTGCACGGTTTTCATCCGGATCCACCTCTCTTTCTCTTCCGGGTTCATCCCCATCATACACGATTCCCGCCGGGAACGCAAGCAGTACGGGGTATCAGTCCGTATAGGCGCCTCCTTCCGCCGGGGGGATCCGGATCATCAGGGTTTCCTCTTCCCCGTCCCATTCCCAGGAGCCGTCCAGGGTCCTGGTCAGAAAATCCACCCGGATGAAGCTTCCGTCCCCGAAGTCGAAATCCGCTTCCTCAATGTCGGTCTCAACGCCGTTCACCGTGGCTGCGGGGCCGGACTCCTCCCGCAGGATAGCCAGGGTCTGTCCTTCCGCCTCCAGCACGGCGGAATGGTCCTCCAGGCTGAGCGTCCATCCCGGCACGCTCCTGCAGATGTCCTCCAGGCTGACCCGGATGTCCTCCTCCGCCCGCTGGAGCCGGGGGGAACGGACCACGGGAATGCCGTCCGCCGTCTCCGTCCACTGCATGTTCTCGCCGCTGTCATTCAGCACGACCCATCCGGCCAGATCCTCATATTCCGGAATCACCGGCGCGGGGGTCTCCTCCGCCGCGGGTTCCGCGGAGGCCTGGGCGTCCAGGTCCACATTCTCGGTCACTTCCCGGACCGCCCCGGTTTCCGCCGGCCCGGCGGCTGTTTCCGGCGCCGGGCTCTCCTCCGGCGCGGCGCTCTCCTCCGGTTTCGGGCTCTCCTCCGGCGCGGCGGACTCCGCCGGACCGAGGAGGGCGTTCAGCACCGCGGCGGCCTCTTCCGGCGCGGCAGTCTCCTCCGGGGGCACGGTATCCTCGTCGTCCGGCTCCTCGGAGGGGGGCACGGTGTCCTCGTCGTCCGGCTCCTCGGACGGGGGCTCCTCGGAGGGCGCGGGGGCGGCCTCCGGGTTCTCAAACAGGTTGGTCTGGGTCGCTCTTCCGGCGATGCCGTCCACGGTCAGGCCGTTGTAATACTGGAAGCGGCGCACGGCCAGCCGGGTCTTCCCGCCGTAGGCGCCGTCCGCGCTGCCCTCGGCCAGGTATCCCAGCTCGATCAGCCGCTCCTGCAGCCGTTTCACGTCCGCGCCCCGGTCCCCCTGGGCCAGGTTGTGATAGCCCCGGACATTGGGCGTGATCGTGGGCACGGGCCTGGGCGTCACGGAGACCGTGGGCGCGGGCTCCGGCGTCGCCGTCACGGAGGGAATCTCCGTCACCGTCTCCACCGCCGCCGTCGGCGCGGCGGTGGGAGTGGGAGTGGGTTCGGGCGTCACGCCCGGCGTGGCGGTGCTCTCCACCGCCACCACCATCATGGCCGCCATATAGGCCAGCAGGGTATTCAGAAAATCCATCTCAGACCCACTTCCTCCCCTATGAAAAGTACAGGGCCGGCCCGCCCTTCCGCTTCCCGCGGGGGCCCTGAGGGCCGGCGCCCCGGCCCGCCGCTCTGCGGGGCTATTATATCAGACCCTTTCCCCCGTTTCAACCGGGGAAATCGGGCCCGCCCTCTTCCCGCAGGCGCGCCGCCAGGGCGGTGTAACGCCTGGCCACGTGATCGTTCTCCGTCATCTCCCGGATCACCCTCTCCGTCCCCACCAGCACCACCATCTCCCTGGCCCGGGTCAGGGCGGTGTAGAACAGGTTCCGGGTCATGAGCATGGGCGGTCCCCCGGTCACGGGCATGACCACCACCGGAAACTCGCTGCCCTGGCTTTTGTGCACGGAGAGGCAGTAGGCCAGGCTCAGGTCCTCCAGGTCCCCGGTCCCGTAGGTCACGTCCCGGTCGTCGTCAAAGCGCACCGTCAGCGTATGCTCCCCGGGGTCCGCCTCCAGGATGTATCCGATGTCCCCGTTGAAGATGCCGCTGCCGTCCTCCCATCCCGCCGGGGTCTTCCGCCGCCAGGCCAGTTCGTAGTTGTTCCGGGTCTGGATCACCTTGTCCCCCTTGCGGAACACGGTTTCGCCCCAGGTCAGCTGGGGCCTGGACCGGGACGGGGGATTCAGCGCTTCCTGCAGCAGGACGTTCAGGTTCTGAACGCCGCATTCGCCCTTCTTCGTGGGGGAGAGCACCTGGATGGTCCGCGCGGCCAGGGCCGGAGCCTCCCGGGGGTCGTATTTCAGGTAGCCGGGCAGCCGCTCCCGGACCAGGGCCACGATGGACCGGGCCGCCTCCCGCAGAAGTCCCTGGCGCTCAAAGAAGAAATCCGTCCCCTTCTCGTTCAGCAGCGGCATCTCCCCCCGGTTGATCAGATGGGCGTTCAGCACGATGCGGCTCTGCTCGCTCTGGCGGTAGATATCCGTCAGCCGGGCGCAGGGCACGGCCCCGCTGGCCAGGATATCCCCCAGCACGTTTCCCGCGCCAACGGAGGGCAGCTGGTCCGCGTCCCCCACCAGGATCAGCCGGGATCCCGGCGCGATGGCCCGGAGCAGCGCCTTCATCAGCTTCAGGTCGATCATGGAGGCCTCGTCGGCGATGACGCAGTCCGCCTCCAGCGGGTTCTCCAGGTTCCGGCCGAAGGTTCCCTCCTCGCCGCTGAACTCCAGCAGCCTGTGAATGGTTTTCGCCTCGGCCCCCGCCGCCTCCGCCATGCGCTTGGCCGCCCGGCCCGTGGGGGCGCAGAGCAGCGTCTCGTTCTCCCGGCTCAGCAGGGACAGGATGCAGTTGATGATCGTGGTCTTTCCCGTGCCCGGCCCGCCGGTAATGACGAAAACCCCGGTTTCCAGCGCCCGCACGATGGCCTCCCGCTGGCGGGGGGAGAAGGTGATGCCCCGCTCCCGCTCGAAGCGGGCGATCTCCCGCTTCGCCTGGGGAAACCGGCCGGGATGCACCGCGGCCATCAGCTCCCGGATCCGGAAGGCCACCTCCCGCTCCGCCATGTAAAGATCCGGCAGGTAGAACCGGCGGCCGGGCTCCCCGTCCATCTCCGCCGTCAGCTCCCGGTTCAGCAGACGACGCGTCTCTGCATAGTCCCGGTTCAGCAGCATCCGGGTCATGATCAGGGCACATTTTTCCCGGGGGATCTGCAGCAGCCTGGCCGCCCTGTCCCGCAGCTCCTCCTCCGGCAGGTAGCAGTGCCCCGCGTTTTCCGCCGCCTCCCGCAGCACATATTTCATGGCGCACCGGATCCGGCTGTCCCCGTCCGCCGCCAGGCCCAGGGCGGTGCCGATGCGGTCCGCCGTGCGGAAGCCCACACCCTCCAGGTCGTCGCAGAGCCGGTAGGGATCCCGCTGCACGATTTCCCGGGCCGCCTCCCCGTAATACTGGCTGATCTTCAGCGCCAGCGGGGCGGAAACGCCGTAGGACTGCAGAAAGATCATGGCCTGCCGGGCGCCCTGCTGCTCCGCGAAGCTTTCCGCGATCATGGCGGCCCGCTTCTTCCCGATCCCGGGAAGCTCCGTCAGACGGTGGGGATGCTCCGCCAGAACGGTCATGGTTTCCTCCCCGAAGTGTCCGACGATGAGCCGGGCGGTGCTGGGCCCGATCCCCCGGACCGCCCCGCTGCCCAGGTAGCGCTCGATGCCCAGCAGCGTGGTGGGCACGCGGATCTCGCAGGAGGCGCATCTGAACTGCCGGCCGTAGGATTTGTGCTCCACCCACTCCCCGGTAAACACCGCCTGCTCCCCGGGGCTGATCTCCGGCAGGACGCCGATGACCGTATGCTCGGCCCGGCCGGCGCGCACGGACAGCACGGAATAGCCGTTTTCCGCGTTGCGGAAAATGGTTCCGAGAATGCTCGCCTCCAGCGTCTCCATCCGCGCCCTCCTGCCTGCTTTTTCCAGCATCTTACCACAAAACCGCCCCGCTGGGAAGCTGAAGGGCGTCCCTTCTCCGGGCTTCTTTCAGTCCATGCTTGACACGGCAACGCTCCCGGCGGTAGAATGTTCCGGTATGACGTTTTAAGGGGAGGGCATTCTTCGTGCTTGAATGTATCGTCACCAAGTTCGGCGGCAGCAGCCTGGCCAACGACGAGCAGTTCCGCAAGGTCCGCAGCATCCTGGATCTGGAGCCTACGCGGCGGTATCTGGTTCCCAGCGCGCCCGGCAAGCGCTTTTCCGGGGACGAGAAGGTGACCGATCTTCTGTATCAGTGCCATGAGGCCGCGTCCGCCGGGAAGCCCGTGGCGGAGCTCTTTTCCCGGATCCGGGAGCGCTATTCCTCCATCGCGCGGAATCTGCATCTGAAGGTGGATGTGGACGCCGCCCTGGACGAGGTGGAGCGGGGCATCGCCGGGGGGAAGAGCCGGGACTGGTGCGCCAGCCGCGGGGAGTATCTCTGCGGCCTGCTGATCGCGGACTATCTGGGCTGGCGCTTTGTCGACGCGGCGGAGGGAATCCGCTTCCGGGAGGACGGCTCCCTGGATGACGGGAAGACCCAGGAGCTGCTTTCCGCCCTGCTGGCGGACGGGCATCCCTCCGTGATTCCCGGGTTCTACGGCGCCCGGGAGGACGGGGAGGTAGTCACCTTCTCCCGGGGCGGCAGCGATATTACCGGGGCCCTGGTGGCCCGGGCCGTGGGCGCCGATGTGTATGAAAACTGGACGGATGTTTCCGGCTTCCTGATGGCGGATCCCCGGATCGTGGACAACCCGGCCGAGATCTCCTCCATCACCTACAAGGAGCTGCGGGAGCTGAGCCACATGGGCGCCTCCGTCCTGCACGAGAACGCCATGTTCCCCGTGCACTACGCAGGCATCCCCACCAATATCCGGAACACCAACAAGCCCTACCATCCCGGAACCATGATCAGCAGGAACGCACCCACCGAGGTCTCCGTCCCGACGATCACGGGCATCGCCGGCCATAAGGGCTACAGCGTCATCAATATCGAGAAGAACATGATGAACAGCGAGGTGGGCTTCGGCCGGAAGGTGCTCTCCATCCTGGAGGATTACGGCATTTCCTTTGAGCACATGCCCACCGGCATCGATTCCATGTGCGTCGTGGTTAGCAGCGAACAGCTGACCGCCCGCCGGGAGGAAGTCCTTGCCCGGCTGGAAAAGCTTGTGGAGGGCAGCGGTTCCGTGTCCGTGAGCGACAACATGTCCATCATCGCCACCGTGGGCCGCGGCATGGTGCACAACTGCGGCACCGCCGCCCGGCTCTTCTCCGCCATGAGCCGGGCCCGGATCAATGTCCGGATGATCGACCAGGGCTCCAGCGAGCTGAGCATCATCGTCGGGGTGAATGACAGCGATTTCGAGGCCACCATCCGGGCGATCTATCACGAGTTTGTCGGCTGATTTCAGATGTGCCGGTTTCATGCCGGTCATGGCCCCGGGCGGGCCGGAGGATAGAACATGAAAGTACTTGTGACCGGAGTGAACGGCCAGCTGGGCTGGGATGTGGTCCAGCTGCTGGAGCGTCGGGGCGTCCCCTGCCGCGGGGTTGATATCCAGGATTTCAACCTGACGGACGGAGAGGCCGTGATGGCCTTCGTCCGGGAATACGCGCCGGACGTGATCGTCCACTGCGCCGCCTATACGGCGGTGGACCGGGCGGAGAGCGAGCCGGAGGTCTGCATCGCCGTGAACGGCGTGGGAACGATGAACGTGGTCCGGGCCGCCCTGGCCGTGGATGCCCGTCTGGTTTACATCTCCACGGACTACGTGTTTTCCGGCGAGGGGGAGACCCCCTGGACGGAGGATTCCCCCTACGATCCCTGCAATGTCTACGGGCTCAGCAAGGTGCAGGGGGAAATCGCGGTCCGCAGCCTGATGAAGCGCTATTACCTGCTCCGCACCTCCTGGGTCTTCGGCATCCACGGAAAGAATTTTGTCCGCACCATGTCCCGCCTGGGCCGGGAGCGCTCCGAGGTCCGGGTGGTGGATGACCAGATCGGCTCCCCCACCTATTCCGCGGATCTGGCCCGGGTCATCTGCGATCTGATCGAAACCGACCGGTTCGGCATCTACCATGTGACCAACGAAGGCTGGATCTCCTGGGCGGAGTTTGCCCGGATGATCATGGAGGGCCAGGGGCTGAACTGCAGGGTGGTTCCCATTCCCACGGCGGAGTACAAAACCCCCGCCCGCCGGCCGCTGAACTCCCGCCTTTCGGCGGAAAAGCTCCGGGCCTCCGGCATTCAGCCCATGCCCACCGTGCAGGACGCGCTGACCCGGTACCTCTCGGAGCTGGCTGGGGAAGAGGAGTCCTGATCCGGAGGCCGAAAGGCCTCTGTTTTTTTCATCCGCCGGATGCCGCCGCCCCGCGGCGGCGCGGGCGGCGGAGGGATGGCGCAAAGGAGCAAATCGCATGCGGAAAGTCGGATGGATCGCCGCGGCGGTCTTCGCCGCGGACCGGGTCAGCAAGCTCTTCTGGTCCCGGATTCCGGCCGGGGGGGTGGAGCTGATCCCGGGGGTTCTCGGTCTCAATCCCGTCCGGAACACGGGGATGGCCTTCTCCCTGTTCAGCGGGCACCCCTGGGCCCTGGGGGTCCTGAGCCTGCTCATCATCGCCGGGGCCTTCCTGCTCCTGCGGGGCCGGCGTCTCCCCGCCCCCGCCCCCGCCGGGCTGATGATGATGCTGGGCGGCGCCCTGGGGAATCTGACGGACCGGCTGCTGACCGGCTTCGTGCCGGATATGATCGAGCTCCGCTTCGTCCGCTTCGCCGTCTTCAACGTGGCGGACGCCTTTCTGGTGCTGGGCTGCGGCCTGGCCATGCTGGGCCTTCTGCGGAAGGAGCCGGAGGAGAAAACAAAGGGCTGAAAGGAGAAACACCCTATGGCGGACAGCGTTTTCACGGCGGAGGGCGACGGCCGGAGGGCGGACGTGATCCTCAGCGAGGCCGCCGGGATCAGCCGGAGCCGGGCCGCGGCGCTGATGGCGGAGGGCTGCTGCCTGCTGGGCGGCGCCCCCTGCGCGAAGCCCGGCCTCCGGGTTCCCGCCGGTCAGGTCCTGACCCTGACGGTTCCGGAGCCCCGCCCCGCCGAGCCCCTGCCGGAGGATCTCCCGCTGGAGATTCTGTATCAGGACCCGGATCTGGCGGTGGTGGTCAAGCCCCGGGGCATGGTGACCCATCCCGCCGCCGGCCACGGCTCCGGCACCCTGGTCAACGCCCTGATGCACCACCTGGATTCCCTGGGGGGCATCGGCGGGGAGCTGCGGCCGGGCATCGTGCACCGACTGGACAAGGATACCTCCGGGCTGATGATCGTGGCCAAAAATGACGAAAGCCAGCTGGCGCTGAGCCGGATGCTGGCGGGCCGGGAGATTGAAAAGCATTACCGGGCCCTGGTGGAGGGCCGGATGAAGGAATCCTCCGGCCGGATCGCCCTGCCCCTGGGCCGGAGCAGAAAGGACCGGAAGAAGATGGCCGTGGATCCCGACGGCCGGGAAGCGGTCACCGAGTGGCGGGTGCTGGCGGAGGGCCGGGCCTGCGCCCTGCTGGATGTGCATATCCTGACGGGCCGCACCCATCAGATCCGGGTGCATATGCAGTCCATCCATCACCCCGTCTGCGGGGATCCCCTCTACGGGTCGGATCGGGGGGCGAAGGTGCCCTGCCTGATGCTCCACGCCTATTCCCTGCGGTTCCGCCATCCCCGTTCCGGGGAGGAGCTGTTCCTGACCGCGCCTCTGCCGGAGGATTTCCGCCGGGGGCTCCGGGCCGGTGGCCTGGCCGCGGAGGCGGAAGAGGATGAATCCCGTCCGTGAGACTTTCTCTCACGGACGTTTTTGTTTTGCCGCGCCGGGGCTTATTCCCCCCGTCCCCCGGCGTAGGTTGCCGTCAGCAGGCGGATCTCCTCCGCGCCGCCTTCCCGCAGCGCCGCGATGCATCTGCGGGCGGTGGTTCCCGTGGTCAGCACGTCGTCCACCAGCAGCACCGGCTCCCGGATCTGCCGCACCGGCGCGAAGGCGTTTCGCAGGTTCTTCTGCCGCTGTTCCATGTTCAGGCTGGCCTGGGGCCGGTCGTTTCCCTGCCGGCGGAGCAGCGCCTCGCTCTTCAGCCCCAGCTCCGCCGCGATGGCCCGGGCCAGCTCCTGACCGTGGTCGATGCACCGTTCCCGGATCCGCCGCCGGGGGCCGGGCACCCAGGTGACCACCGTGCCGGGCAGGCATTCCGGAAAGGCCGGAGGCCGGGTCCGGATCAGCGCCGCCAGCTCCGCCGCGGCCCGTTTCTCCGCCCCGTGCTTCAGCCGGAGAATCAGCTTCCGGGCAATTCCCCGGTGGGGCCGCATGCTCCAGGCCCGCACTCCGCTGATCTCCCGGGTTTCCCAGGATTCCAGAAGCCCGGTCTCCCGCAGCTCCCGCCGGCACGCCGGGCACAGGCACTCCCCCCGGGAGATCCGGCCGCACCCGAGGCAGACCGCCCCTTCCGGCCAGACGATCTCCCGGACCGCCTGAACCGCCCGCCGGAATCCCCGGGCCGCCTTTCCGGCCCGGTTTTTCCCGGTCCCCGGGGCGCCCTTTGCCCGTCCCGGCCCTTCGGCGCCCGGAAGGGCGCCTTTTTTTCCGGATGCGCTTCTCACTTCTTTTCCGTCCGTTCCTTCTGTTCCGTCCCTTCCGTTCCCGCCGCCTTCTCCGTCTCTTCCGTTTCCTCCATGATCTCCGTCATCCGCCGGACCAGCCGCAGCAGCTCCCGCAGCAGCTCCCGGTCCGTGGAGATCCGGGTCCGGTAAACGATGACCGGCCGGCTTTCCCGGGCGAAGTTCAGGTCCGGGCTGACCCGGATCATGGCCTGCATCAGCCTGGCCGGATCCGGGATGTAGCGCTCGTCCAGCCGGAACACCGCGCCGCCCTTGCCCCGGCTCACCTGGCTGATCCCCAGCCGGTTGCTCAGGGCCCGCAGCTGGCTCACGTCCAGCAGCGTCTCCACCACCGCCGGCACATCCCCGTACCGGTCGATCATCTCGTCCACGGTCTCCGCCCTGTCCGCGTCGGTGCGGACGGCGGCGATGCGCTTGTACATCTCCATCCGCTGCTTCTCGTCGCCGATGTAGTCCGCGGGCAGGTAGGCGTCGACCCGCAGGTCCACCCGGGTTTCCAGATCCCGCAGGGGCTTCCCCTGGCCCACCTCCGCCAGCGTTTCCTCGATGAGCCTGCAGTACATTTCGTATCCGATGGCTTCCAGATGCCCGTGCTGCTCCGGCCCCAGGATATTCCCCGCCCCCCGGATCTCCAGGTCCCGCATGGCCACCCGGAATCCCGATCCGAACTCGGTGAATTCCCGGATGGCGTCCAGCCGCTGCTGGGCGGTTTCGCTGAGGATCCGGTCCATCCGGACCGTGAAATACGCGTAGGCCTGCCGGCTGGACCTGCCCACCCGTCCCCGCAGCTGATACAGCTGGCTCAGGCCGAAGCGCTCCGCGTCGTACACGATGAGCGTGTTGGCGCTGGGCACGTCCAGCCCGCTTTCAATGATCGTCGTGCACAGCAGCACGTCATAGCTGCCGGCGTAAAAGTCCATCATCACGTCCTCCAGGGCGTGCTCCTTCATCTGCCCGTGGGCCACGCCGATCCGGGCTTCCGGAACCAGCGCCCGCAGCCGGGTGTAGAAGCTTTCGATGCTGCGGACCCGGTTGTACAGGAAATAGACCTGCCCGCCCCGGCTCAGCTCCCGCAGAATCGCGTCCCGGATCAGGGCGTCGGAGTATTCGGTGACGGTGGTCTGAACCGGGATCCGCTCCTCCGGCGGGGTCTCCAGCACGCTCATGTCCCGGATCCCCGCCATGGACATGTGCAGCGTCCGGGGAATCGGGGTGGCGCTCAGCGTCAGCACGTCCCCCTGCCGCTTCACGTTCTTGATGGCTTCCCTGTGGGCCACGCCGAAGCGCTGCTCCTCGTCCACGATGAGC
>CAMVDI010000039.1 GCA_947166205.1 uncultured Clostridia bacterium | reverse complement strand
GATGCTGTTCAGGGACATGCCGCCCCGCGGCTGCTCGGCGGGATCCGTGTTCAGCGCCACGGTATAGATCGGATAGCCCAGCGTCCTGGCGCATTCCACCGCTTCCCGGGTAACCTCGTTGGCCGTCTGGGTGGTATAGCTCTCCCGGCCCTGATCCTGGATCGTCCCGCTCTCCGGGTCCCAGCGGTAGGAAGGCGTCACCTGGACGTTTCCGTTGATGGAGTTCTCACCGTCCGTCAGCAGCACGATCATGGGCTGGTTGGTCTTGTCCGCCCGTTCCGTCAGAATCTGGTTCGCCCGCATCAGCGCGGCGCCGATATTCGTGTTCGGTTTCTCCGTCAGGCGGCGGATTTTGGAGATGAGGGCTGACCGCTCCTCCATGCTGCTGACGGCCGTCAGCTCCGTCACGCTGTCCGGCTGGCCGGCAAAAGGCACGATCGCCACCCGGGACCCGTTCATGTCCAGCATGCCGATCAGCATCGCTGTCGCGTCCAGCCGGTAGCCGTAATGGTCGTTTCCTTTCCGTCCGTCTTCGTCCACCATGGACTTTGTCATATCCAGAACGACCACCGCGTCCACCCCGTGGACGGCGGATTCGTCCTCCGCCTGCTCGCCGGCGGCGAAGGACAGACAGCCCGCCGCCAGGCACAGCACCAGAATCAGCGCCCATATTCTCCTCATCAGACAAGCCTCCAAGGTTTTTTCAGGTTCCCGTTCGGGGAAACCCGCCGGCTTTTTCCGCACAAAGGTACAGCAAATAAAGCCAGCTCCGCAATCTGAATGATATTATCATATTCACGGGACTTTTACAATTGTTTTTTCCTTCCTTTCTCCGGGCTGTCCTTTATTTTCGCCGGTCCGCGCCGGCTCACAGTATGAAACAGACAAAGGAAGGATTCGTTCCGTTTTTTTTCGTCATTTCTTCGGCATCGTTCCGTTTCCCGGGCGCCGGAAATCTGCGCTCTTGCGGTCATCGCCGTTTTCTGATAGACTGGAGGAAATAAAAAACCTCAAAGGAGGAAGCCGCCATGAAAAGGATCTTTGCGTTGATCGTTACCCTGTCGCTGGTGCTTGTCTGCTTCGCCGGTCACTGCGATACCGGCAGCAGCACCCTTTCGGTTCCCGGCCTCTCGGACCTGCAGCTTTCCCCGGACAATCAGTGCGCCATCCGTCCCATGATCTACTGCAACCCCCGCTGGAGAAACCTCGAAACGATGAAAGCCTATGATCTCCCCAACGGTCTGCAGGCAGCCCAGATCAATCAGAACAATCCGAACCGGGAGTACGGGCTGTACTTCAAGTTCACGCCCTCCGCGGGGGATGACGGATATCTGCTCCCCCGCTTTGATATCACGCTCTCGGACCGGGACCGCCGTCTGCTCTATACGGACGGCGGGCAGGATTTCATGATTTGTCAGAAGGGTTATTACTGGGCCTGGGATTTCATTTCTCTGAAAGGTTTCTTCGATACGATCCGGGATTCCAACGGAAAAGTCGGTACCGGCATCTTCACCCTCGATGTTTATTTCAACAGCCAGTGGGCCGGCCAGACCAGGTTCTCCATCAAATGACCGCTTTCCCGGACTGAAGCCTTCCCCCGGCCGCGGGCCGCGGGAAGGAAATGCCCTCATGCGATCGGGAAAGGATCGCTGTTCACGAACCTGAAAAGCCCTCCATGCGCCGCATGGAGGGCCTCCTTTATCTTCCGCCGGTTTACTTCAGCGGGCTTACTTCAGCTTGGTCCCGTCATTCGGGCAGAAATTCGGGACTTCATCCGCGGCGTAAACCGTTCCGCAGGAAGAGCAGGTTACATCCCCGCTGGGTTTCGCCTCGCCGCAGACGGGGCAGAAGTTGCCCGTATTGTCTTCGTGCCCGTTGGAGCAGGTCCAGGTTCCGCTCTCCGCGGTCTCTCCGGTCTCCGCGGTCTCTCCGGTCTCTCCGGTCTCCGCGCCGTCCCCGGTCCGGGCCGGAGCAGCTTTGGTTTCATCGTGGGTGAAGGTATAGATCCTGTAGGTGCGGCTTCCCATGTTGCAGACCGCAACCGTGCCTTCGATGTTGGCTTCGATCGAATAGACATCCGTGTAGGGAATCAGGGTTTCGCCCGTCGCGTCGATCAGGCAGGATTCCCCCTGATCGTTTTTCGCCACGAAGGTCCGGCCGTAATAGGTCACATTCACGTCCGCGTAGTGTTCCGGCAGCTCGCCCGCCAGGCCGCTGAGAACGATGGTGGAGCCGTCCAGATCCTTGATCGTGGCCAGAATGCCGTAATCCCGCACGATATCCTTGGAATACCTGAAAGCACAGGCCACGCTGCCCTGGGCGTCCAGATAGCCGAACTTGCCGTCCTTGACGGCGCTGATGGCTCCGAATCTGCCCAGAGTTCCGTTGTAGTTGTCGATGCTTTCATACTCCAGCGGGATGACCTCCCGGCCCTCCAGGTCGATCACGCCCCTCATGGAATTCATCGTAACCACGGCGTATCCGTTCACGAAATCGTTGAAATAGTCGTAGTTCTGCGCCGCCTTGAAGGCTTCCCCGCCCTGCAGGTTCAGGAACTTGCCCTTTTCGTAGACAATGGACTTGTCCACCTCTTCCGCGGTCAGGGTGCAGGCCGGATCAAAGGCGACCTGACCGGAACCGTTGTGGAGATACTGGGTTGTCCCCTTCCTGTAGGAAGTTTCGTACTCGCCGTAATCTCCGGACTTCGGGGATACCTTCATCCCTGAATCATAGTACTTCCGGGTCTTGTCACGGGATGTCACGCAGATGTAATCCCCGTAGGCCTGCGGATATCCGTCAAACTCGGACCGGGTCAGGGTGCCCGCCAGCGTGCCGCGGAAATAGAAATCCACGGTATCGATGCGGTAGAAGGTCTTCTCGTCGGTGCCGTAATTGGTGAAGGTATAATCCTTGTCATCCGCGGTGGAGGGCGTCAGCCTTACGCCGTAGGCCCAGCGGTCCGACACCACGCTGACATCCGCGTATTTCACGGGCACGATCACATTCCCTTCGCTGTCCACGATGCCTTCATCATGGACGCCGTCCGCGCTGGTGATCTCAACCTTGAAGTACGGATATCCGGACATCGCCCAGGCTGAATTGTAGATATCGCTGGTCAGCCTGGTTCCGTCCGGTTTGATCAGAGCGTACAGCCTGGAGTCCACATCCCGGATGGCCAGAGTCTCCGAGTATCGGTTGATCTCCACATCCACGGCCTCCACTTCCCGGTAGTCCCCTTCTCCCAGCGCCGGAATCGCGAAGAGCGCCATCACCATCGCGGCAGCCATAGCCAGCAGCCTTTTCAGCATTTTGAGTTCCTCCCCTTCTCCGTTTTATTCTTTTCAGCGGATAAACCGCGGAAAAACGTTCCTGTTCCCCCGGCGGACCGATCCCCATTACCGGACCCGGATAACCTCCTCCGGGATCCAGCTGCGCAGGTTCTTTCCGTCCGCCATATAGCATTCGGTCAGGTAATATCCGTTCACATTCGCCAGCAGAAGCACCTCATCCCCCCGGAAATAATCCCGGTCGGAATAAGCGGCGTACAGGGTGCCCGGGCCAAACCTGGGGGCCACCTGGCTGGTTACGGTGCCGTAGCCCAGATAGCTGCGGGGATCCTCCTCCGGCAGCCGGGCCAGCTGGGAAGCGCTGATGCTCAGCCGTTTCGCTCCGGTCCACGCCCGGCGGTATCCGCCCCCGTAGCTGAATTCGATCTCGATCCACAGGACGCCGCCGTTGTCATACCGCCGGGAAAGCGCCGTCACATACTGACCGTTCATCCGATAGCTCCCGCACCCCGTGTATCCGGTGGAAGGGCCGCTGCGGGTCGCCAGGTCCTCGATCAGCTGCACGCTGATCCCGCTGAAGCTGCCATAGGGAAGCGTTCCGGTCTGCCCGCCGCCTCTGGACGGCACGACCCACGTATCCGCGCCGGCCGCCGCGCACATCAGGCAGATCACCGCGGCAGCCAGCAGTCCGATCATCCTTTTCATCCTGTCCTTATCCTCCTTGCCATGGCGGTTTCCGCCATTGAATGCTGATGGGCCGCCGCCCCGCGGCAGCCTTCGTCCCCTCTGATCCAGCCGCGGACGCGGCGGGATCCTGACTACATCCATTCATCGGAGCTTCCGGAAGAGCCGGAATCCGACCATTCATCCCCCTTCTTCGGGGCTCCCTGGGCCTGATTCCGCGCCCTCCTTCCCGCGGGCCTTCCCGGCTGTTCCGGGGTCCGGATCGGTTCCGGAGAGCCGGAATCCGACCATTCATCCCCCTTCTTCGGGGCTCCCTGGGCCTGATTCCGCGCCCTCCTTCCCGCGGGCCTTCCCGGCTGTTCCGGGGTCCGGATCGGTTCCGGCTGTCCGGCGTTTCGCGGCGGGCTGCCCGGAACGGGATTCTGTTTCTGCGTGCCGGAGGGCCGGGCGGATCCCTGCGCCGCTTCCGGATTCTCCCGCATAAAGACCAGTCCGAACAGGGAGAATGCCAGCGCCTCGCAAATCCACGCGGGACTGATTCCCAGCATGCGGCCGAAGTTCAGCAGCAGGAAGGCCGTCAGTCCCATGGCGGTGCTCAGATAAACCTGGGCCCGCCGCTGGCCCTGGACGCTGTACATGATCCGCAGGGAGATGCCGCTGAGGGCGCCCAGCAGAATCAGCATCACGCAGCTCAGAATCATGTAGGGGGTTTTGGGCTCTCCGTCCGATGTCTGGCCCGAGTAGGTCGCCTTCAGCGTATCCACGGGTTCCGGGATGAGTTCCGTTTTTTTCATGCTCAGGAGCTGCGCCGCCAGATCCGCGCTGGAAACCCCGTCATAAACCGTGCCGCCGGTTCCCGCCACCGCGTCCTTCACCATCTTCAGCATCGGATACGGCCCGATCTGAACCGCGCAGAGCTCCACCCTCTTCCGTTCCGGGTCCGCGTCGTTTTTGGCTTTCGCCCAGGGCGTGAAGCTGCTGAAATCGCCGTGAGAATCGCTGTCCCCATCCGTCACCAGGATGATCCGGACGGGTCTGCCCTCATCCTCCAGACCCTCGATCAGGCGGGCCGCTTCATCCATGGCGGCGGAGAAATTCGTCCCGTCCCCGGAGCCATCTTCGTACATCTTCACGGGGATCCCGATAATATCGCTGATCCTGTTCCGATGCTCCCCGTCCAGCGGCTGAATGGGGGCGGATCCCACCACCTCGTATCCGAAGGCCACGATGCCGACCCGGTTCTCGTCCTCCATGCTTTCAATCAGCCCGTGGCAGGCTTCCCGGCAGGGTTCGTCCAGATCGGTGAAAACCATGGATCCGCTTTTGTCCAGAACCAGGATGTAATCGTACTCCGGCTCCGCCTTTTCGACAATGACCGGCTGGTGAAACGTTTCCGTGAAGCATCCGAAAAGGAAGGCCGCGGCCATCGTTACGCCGGCGCAGAGCAGCTGCGCTTTTCGGGAGCACTGGGGCGTCATCCTTCCCGTCGCCCGCTCGACCGCCATGGACGTTCCCATGAGGGCGGCAAACGGGAGCAGGAAGGTCAGTCCCATCTCCCAGACGTTCCGGGCGTGATCCTTCATCAGCCCGGCCGTCAGGAAGGACACCGCCGCCACCGCCAGAAGGCAGCAGACCGCCATCCATACGTTCAGCGGCCCTTTCTTCGGAGCGCCTTTGGCCTGCCGGCGGTCCGCTCCCTGCTCCTCAAAATCCCATTCGCTCATGCAGTCCCCTCCATTCCCGTCTCTCCCGGGTTCATTCTCCGGAATCCTGTTTTTCCCCGGCGTTTCCGCCCCGTTTATCCTTTCCCCGGACCAGGAGCAGAACCGCCGCGGCGGCGCCCGCGCCCGTCAGGTAGGGAACGGCCGCCTTCAGAAACAGCCCCATGTCCTCCAGAAAGAGGGCGATGTCTCCGGGTTCGGCTTCCTTCCCCGGCTCCGCTCCGGAGCCCTCTTCCTGTCCGTCCGTCCGAAGCGCCGTGGACTGAATCACGTCCTCCGGCTGGCCGGAGGGAACCTTCGGGCGGAGCCTGTCCCGGGTCAGCAGCGTTCCGCCGATCAGGAAGACCAAAGCCGCCGCAATCGAAAGCCATGTGTTCCGTCCGAGGCGGCCCTTCCCGGCGCCGGGGCGGGAATCCGTCCCCGCCCCCGTCCGTTCCGGCCCCTTCGTTTTCGCGGCCGGAAGCGCGTACGCTTTCGGAAAGGCCTGCGCCGCTTCCTCCGCGTCCAGCTCCCGCCTGCGCCGCGCGATCCGTTTCATGGCATCCGCTTCGAAGGACGGATCCATCTCCGGCACTGCTTCCGTTTCCAGTTCCTTCAGCAGGTCTTCCACATTCGGGGAATCCCTGTCTTCATTTTCCGGCATGTGTTCCGTCCTCCCTTTTTCCGGATTCGCGTCCGGACCGCGGAAGCGCCTCCCCGGGCGGATTCATCCATTTCTGCAGCTGGCTGACGGCCCGGCTGGCCCGGCTCTTGACCGTGCCTTCCGCCGTGCCCTCCGCCTGTGCGGCCTCCGCGTAGCTCAGGCCCTGCAGCCGGACCAGAACCAGCGCCTGGCGCTGGTCCTCCGGCAGCCTGCAGATCAGCCTTCGCAGCTCCGCCAGATTCTCCCGGTGGATCACCTTTTCTTCCGTGTTTTCCCGCGGGTCCGGAATCATCGATCCCAGTTCATCCCCGGAGTCGTTCATCTCCGCGTTCAGCGAATCCGTCACGTTTTTACCCCTTCGGATCTGGGCATCCAGCAGGTTCCGGCATACGTTCACCGTCACCGTGCAGACCCAGCTTCTGAAGGATCCTCCGGGCCTGTAGGAGGAAAGGCCCTTCCAGATTCTCGCGGAGGCTTCCACAAAGCAGTCCTCCGCTTCCTCCCTGTTTCCCATGAACTTCCAGCAGCAGCTCCAGATCAGCTGTCTGTATTCCGCGAGGATCTGCTCAAAGGCGCTTTCATCCCCCCGCTGTGCCCTGGCCAGCACCAGTTCATCCATGATTTATCTCTCCTGCGGTTTTCTGGGATTAAGTTTATACGGATGAACTGGATCTGTCAATTCCAAACCGCCTTTTCGCCCCGCTCAGGGATCTTCTCCGGAATCCTGTTTTCCGCCGCCGTCCTCCCCCGGATCCTCCGTCCTGCCTTCCTTCCCGGCTTCGGACTCAGCCCTGTCCTACGTCAACTTCAACAGAAAAAAAGACGGATCGTTCCGTCTTTTTTTCAGCAAAAGCGCCGGGTCGGAAGTTTTCCGGCCAGCCCCGCGGCCCGGTCAGTAGTTGGAGAGCTTCAGGATCTCATCCCAGATTTCCCCGGTCAGCCGGTATCCCACGTTGTACACAGGGGAATCTTCTCTCATCCTTTCCGCGATGATGATTCCCACGGCGTAGCCGTCGTCGTCAAAGATCGGCCCGCCGCTGTTTCCGCTGACCTCATCCATCTCGAAACGGGTGTGATCGCTGTCCAGGACGGACTGAAATCCGCTGTCAACCCGCAGCTTTCCGTCCCTGTATCCGGCCACATTCACGTATTTGGACGGGATATCCGAATCGCTGATCCCGAAATACGAACCCATTCCGCCCACTTTTTCCGCCAGATTCTCGTTGACCCGGATAATCCCCCAGTCCTTTTCGATGGAGTATCTTCCGGACGGAAACACGGTTCCGACGCAGGCGTTCCAGCTGCCGTTATACCGGTACATGTAGCTGCCCCGGTTTCTGAATCCGAAATACATCGTCAGCTTGTTGGCCCATTCCCCGTGCTCCGTACAGATCAGGCAGTGGGCCGCCGTCATGACGATGTCCGGCTTCCCCGCCACAAATCCGGTTCCGTCCCAGCTGCATCCGCATTTCGCCGTCACTTCCAGGTACGCGATCGCGCTGTAGGGAAACTCGCTCACGTTCGAAATGGTGATCCTGTCGTCCAGGCCGATCACCGCCCGGGACATTCCTTCCGGAACCACCGCCTCCGCCGTGACCGGCTCCGCGGCCTCGCCGCCTCCGGCGCTTTCTCCGGCGGCTTCCCCGGCAAAGGTCACGGTCCCTTCCCCCATCGTCTCCGTCGCTTCGGCCATGGCGGCGGACAGCATCCCCGCGCACAGCAGCAGCGCGGTCAGCGTCAGAATCCATTTTTTCATGTTGTACCCTCCTTTTCGTCGTTCCCTGTCTGTTTCAGTCCCGCTTTGTTCCTTCCTCCGCCCCGACCCGGAAAACCGAGGCGTTCATTTCCACCGGGATCGTGATCCCGGACTCTCCGGCCGTTCCGTCCTCCTTCCGCAGCGTAAAGAGGATCTCCGCCTGCCGGATGTCCTCCGGCAGCTCCATCTCCCGCAGCTCCGCCAGCGGAACAAACACATCGATCTCACCCGTTTTCCCCGGCTCCAGGTTCATCTCATAGGCCTGGATTCTTCCCGCTTCCCTGCCGTCCAGCAGCACCCGGGCGGCATCAGCCCGGACCGGCTCCGTGCCTCCGTTGGTCAGCTCCACCGTGAACAGAAGCCCCGCGTCATAGCCCGTCACCAGAACGCCCTTCCTCAGCCGCGCCCCGATCCGGCCGGTCAGCCCGGCCTCCGTTTCACCCGCCACGGGGATATGATTGTAATTGGGCAGACGCACCACCTCGGAGAAGCTGGTTTCTCCCCGCACGTCCGTAAGGCGCAGGTAAGCCACCCGCTCGTTCCGGTTGGCCTCCGGCAGAAAGGCCAGCGTCCAGTCCGGATCCCGGGGATCCAGGCTGACGGTTCCCCCCGGATAGTACACGGAAAACTGCAGGGAAGTGACCGTCTCCTCGGATTCCACGTTCTGGGGGCCGAAGGAGAGCAGCTGGATCTCGTCGCATTCCGCCGGATCCAGCGGGGAGGGAAGGAACATTCCGTCCGCCCCGCTCTGGGACGCAAGCACCTGCGTCAGCTCCATCCGTCCCGATTCGTTCATCTGATACACCAGCCGGACCGGATCGGCGTGGAATCCGGAATACAGGATTCCGTATACCGCCGCGCCGTTTTCCACCGGAAAATAGCTGATCGGCCCCGCCAGAATCTCCTGATCCGCGCCCACCGCGTACAGGGCCTCCCCTTTGTATCGGGCGCTGACGGACCGGTCCGAAGCCCGGATCCTCTGATCGTCATAATAGACCAGCCGGTAGCTGTCGGAGGCGAGCTTTTCCAGCACGATCAGCCGCGCCCTGGCCAGGCCCGCGGCCTCCTCCTCCGTAAGCGGCATTTCCAGCCTGGCCCGGCCGCCCTCCTCGTGGATTTCCGCCTGATAATCGCTGTCCCGGTTGAACAGCGCGTCTCCCAGATAGTAATCGGAGATCCGCCGCAGAAAGCCCCGGTACTCCGGGGAGAAGGACAGCTCCTGATAGGCCGGCCCCCACGGGGAGATATACCGGCTCTTGTTGTCAAAGGGATAGTAGATGCTGATTCCGTGGATCTGACTGTCGTTTTCCGGGCAGGTCTGAAGGATCAGGTCCCCCAGGGCCGCCCGCAGCTCCTTCCCGTCCGCCAGCCCTTCCCGCTCGTAGCTTCGGATCAGGTCCGTCAGGTCGATCAGATCATAGCTGGAGGTCGTGGCGTTTCCGAAGGAGCGGGTATCCAGCCGGCACCGGGTCAGCCCGGCGTAGGTTTCCGGCAGCACCGTCTCCGTCAGGTTCCCGAAGAACCGCCCCATCTCCCGCCTCACCCGGTCCATCCGGGAAAGATCCAGGCAGGACAGGGTCCGCGGGGCGGCGGATCTCTGCTCCTCCCGCCCGTAGGCTGTCACGATCCGCCGGCCCCACGCTTCCCCGCTTTCCCGGCCGGGCATCCCCCGCAGGAATTCATATGGCCAGCCCTCCTCCGATTCCGTCTCCTGGGAGGCGATCATATACCTGGCGTAGGGGGAAACCAGATCGGCCACCTCCAGCGTGCACATCAGGCAGGCGTCAAATCCGATCCATTCCAGCTTTTCCCCGGCGAAAGGGCTTTCCCCCAGCGCCCTTTCCAGTTCCTTCATGGAGAGACCGTCCTCCGCCCCCTCCGCGTCAGGGTGCCGCTCGTCAAAGCACACGCCCAGCAGCGGCCCCGCTCCGTGGTCCCAAAGGATGAGCCCGTATCTCTCCGCCGGCGCGAAGGCGTACCCCCATTTCAGAAAGTCCCGCAGGGTCTCCGCGTCCCCCATGTTCCGGTCTTCCTCTTCCGCCAGCCGGGTCCATTCCCCGGGCAGGATTTCGATCCGGGTGGATTTTTCCGGGCGGATGTCTTCCTTCCAGGCGCTGGCCCCGCCGGTCTGAACCAGGATCCGGATTCCCTCCGTGTCCAGCGCCCCCGTCATTTCCCGCAGGTCCTCGCTGGCCTGGAATCCCTGGGATTCAAGGCTGCTGCCCGTCATATAGATCAGCAGCGTGAAGAGCGCCTTTCCTTCCTCCGCCCCGGCGGTTCCTCCCGCCGGAAGCGGCCCCGGGATCAGCGCCAGGCACAGCAGGGCCGCCAGCAGGCCTCGGATCCGGTTCATCCCTCAGTCACCCCTTTCGTCCGTCGGGTCATGCCTCCCCCGCCTTCCGGAATCCGCCCTTTCCCGCGGGGGCCGGGCGGATTTTCAGGCAGGCGGGGTGCGCGGATGGTGAAGGGTCAGTTTCCTATTTCCCGACCGAACCAACCCCGGTAAAGTAGGTCACGGTTCCCGAGGGAGTGATCACGCCGTTCTCCAGCGAGAACACCTCCCACAGCGTTCCTTCCAGGTTCGGCACTTCAAAGACCCGCGGTTCCCCGTTTCCGATGTAGACCGTCACCCTGGCGCCGGAGTCCGCCATCGCCCGCGAGTCCGAACTGCGGTCGTGGTTGGTGTAGTCCTGCACGTAGAAGGTGTATTTTCCGGGAAGCTGCTGGGAAATCGTCGTGGTTTCCGGACCGTAGGAGGACGTGTCGTCCACGTCCAGATTCGCGCTGGGCGCGGTCTTTTCCGAGAAGTAGATATGGATCCCCTGGTTGTTGTTGACCAGGTGCGAATCCAGATCACTGGGGGTCGCGCCCCACTCCAGCACGATCCGGACCTGGCCCTCCGGCAGCATGGGCGAGAGGGAAAAGTTCTGGTTTTCGTTCGCCCTTTCTCCCCAGATGAAGACCGTCCGGGAAATGCTGACATATCCATCCATGGACGCGCGCACCGTATAGGCCCCTCCGGGCAGCCGGCCGGTGTAGTTTCCGTCGGATCCGTTCATCACCGAAAAGGCGGGCGTTCCCTCCGTGGGCGCGTTCACGCCCGGGAAGAAGTCCAGCCGGACGCCTTCCAGGGCTCTGCCCGTCAGCGCGTCCGTAACCAGGCCGGAGATGGATCCCTGCAGATCGTTGATCCGGGCCATTTCGATCTCCGGCAGTTCGGTTTCCTCCCCCGGGGCCACGGCAACCTGATACACGGTCACCGGCATCAGATCCGTGCCCCGGAAGTTCAGCTCATATCCGCCGGCGTACATCCGGGCGGAGAAGTTTTCGGCGGCGGGGATCTCAAAGATTTCCCCGGTTTCCGTGTTCCGGCAGCTGACGAGCACCCGGCCCGCGCTGCCGGCCGGAAAGCGGATGGTTCCCTTCACGCTGCCCGCCGTTTCCGCTCTGTCCCCGGTCAGCGTCACGGCCGCCTCCCCCGTGCCCGCGGCCCTCTCCGCTTCGGACAGCGTGCAGGTGAGGGTTCCGGCCTCATAGCCCGGAGCTTCGGCCTTCAGGGATACGCTGCCCGTTTCCGTCAGCACCCAGGCGGAGTCCGCGTCCTCCGGGAGCGTGATTCCGTCTCCGCCCTCGCCGGTCAGCCTGAACCCGGTGACGGCCGCGCCGGTGACGCTGTCCCGGGCGGTCACCCGGACCGCGGCCAGGCGCTCCGGCACCGCCGCTCCGCCGCTTCCGGCGGTATCCTTCAGCAGGGGGACGAAGGAAACCTCTTTTCCTCCAAAGAAGGCGATGCCCGCGGCTTCACCCCTCAGCTTCCGGACGATCTCCGTCCCGGAGGCCTCCGGATTCTCCTGCAGCAGCTTCGCCGCCCGGATCCCGGTCAGGGCCGCCGCGTGGAAACCGTTGCCGCCCTCCGCCGCGAAATCCGCCGCTCCGTCGGTCCATCCTTCCATCCGGACCGCGGCCAGCCCGTTTCCGGCCGCGTTCAGCATGGGTTCGCTCTCCGCGGCGGAAACGACGGTGATCAGGCGGTCCTCCCCCGCCCCCCGGAGCATGGCGGACAGAAAGTCCTCTCCATCCGGCATCCCGGCCGGAAAAACCGCCGCGCTGCCGATCAGAAGGATCTTCTCATTCTTCTCCGCCAGCGCCTCCGCCAGCATGCGGGTCTGTTCCGCCTCCGCCGGCAGCCAGGGATCCTCCCCGCCGGCCCGGACCGCG
>CAMVDI010000038.1 GCA_947166205.1 uncultured Clostridia bacterium | reverse complement strand
AGACGTCACAGGAGGCCCCGGTGGGCACGGGCAGGCCCGCGGACTTCAGGGCGTCCAGGGTCGACACCTCCGCGGCGCGCGCCGCCCGCCGGAGCCGGCGGCGGCAGGAGGCGTCGGACTCCGCGTCCCGGCCGGGGGCGGCGGGCCGCTCGTTCACCAGGGAGCTGAGGCCGGAGACCGGGGACACCAGGCGGCGGACGGAGCCCGCCGGAGCCGCCACCGCTCCGGGGGTGGCGCAGAGGGCCTCCACCGTGGCGGAGCCGGAGGAATCCAGGGTGATGCCGGAGGTCTGGGTCCGCCAGAGGAAGCCGGCGTCATCCAGGGCTTCGGGGGCCGCGGGCAGCACGGCTCCGGGGGTTCCGGAGAGAGTCAGGACGACGGTGGAATACGTGGCTCCGGCCCGGGTCAGCCCGAAGAGGCCCAGCAGGAGATCCAGCGCGTGGCCGGAGGCATAGGAGGGATGGCGGGAGGAAAAATCCGAGAGGATCAGCTGGGACAGATCATCCAGAGCCCGGGCGAAGACGGAGAGCAGCTGATAATCCGGGGAGGAGATCTCCAGATTCGCATCCGGGCCGAAGATGGCCCGATAGGAGGAGAGCAGCGCGTCCAGCCGGTCCTGATAGGTCGGGAGATGGACGCCGGAAGCATCGATATAGGGCGCGAAATACATGGGCGGAACCTCCGGGGGTCGGGCGGTCAGGGTGAGGGAAAGGAAATGAAGATCAGAGGGTGAAGACAGGGAGGGTCAGGCGGAGAAGGAGACCGGGACGGCTTCGCCCCCGTCGGTATGGGCCGTGCAGGAGAAGCGGAAGAGGCGGCCGGAGAAGGAGGACTCCGCGTCGGAAACCGAGCGGATGCCCGGGAAGGACTGGATCCAGGAGATCAGGGCGGAGCAGAGGGGCGCCGCGTCCCCGGAAGTACGCCGGGAAAGGGCGATCAGGTCGAAGATCTCATTCCCCCGGTCCGGATATTCCCACCAGTCGCCGGAGAACAGGGACAGATGATCCCGGAGCCCCGCGGCGGCCGCGGCCGGGCCGGAGAGCAGATCCGGGAGAGAGAGGACCGGCAGGATATCGCCGGAGGCGGAGACAGGACGGGACAGCATGGGCGCACCTCCATGGATGAGGATGAGGAGAAACAGGACAGCGGACACAGCGTCAGGATCAGGGATCCTGCGAAGCCGAAGCGCGGGAGAAGGCCGGGAACCAGCCCACCAGCGCGATGGCGTCCGACAGATCATGATGCCGGGGGGACGGCGGGACCACAGGCTGCCCGGAGGCCAGAAAGCCGTCCAGGCAGAAATCGCAGAACAGCAGCAGGCAGGGCGATCCGGCGGATACCGGATAATCCTCCGAAGGGAGGAACACCGGGACGCCCGGGAGCGGCGGGCTGGTCATCACGCCGGAGACACCGCGAAGGCGGAGCGCCGGCTGGACATCCGCCAGGCCGGAGGAATCATCATAGGAGATGATCACGGCCGGCATCATGACCCGGAGCTTTGAGGCAAAGGACCGCTCCAGCCTGTCCGCCAGTTTATGAATGAAGTTTTCCGGAATTTCCAATCGCGAGGACTCCTTAAAGCGTTTTTTCCCGGAGGCTATGCATGAACCCCGATCAATTCCAGTTCAGACTTCCAGGGGCCGTCGCGGTTGTCCGCCCTGATCAGGCGGGAAACGAGACGGCCTTTGCAGTTTTTGGAATTGATAGATGTCTGGAGGATGGAGCCCAGCGGCCAGCCGGCGACCCGGGTCGTGAGAATCAGGCGATCGCTGCCGGCGGGACGCGGAGCAGCCAGCAGATCGGACTCCGGGAGGACGATCGTCGGCGGCGCGGAGACGGCGGGATGCCGGCCTGAGACGCACAAGCCGGCGGAGGAAAGGAACGCGTCAGCGTTCACCGTCTCCGCGAGGGCGGCCAGGGCGTCGCAGGTTCGGCCGAAGAAGGCCTGCGGGCGGGTGAAGGTATAATCCTCCGCCGTGAAGGCCGCCAGGGAGACGGGCGAAGGAAGATCCGCGGCAGCGGAGAGCAGGGCCCGGACCGAGGCGGAGACCGTCATGCCGGCGGCGAGCGACAGCGAGACGGAGGACTGCCAGAGAGACAGGCCAGGAGAAAAGACGAGGGAGGTTACCTGACGGCCGAAGAGAAGGCAGGTGTAAACCTCTGCGGGATCCCCAAAGGCCAGGACGCTGCGGAGCTCGACGCGCCTGGCGCCGGAGAGCAGGGCCGCGGAGGAATCCGACAGATCGTAGATCAAAAGGCTGTGGAGCGCCGGGCGGAGGGTCAGGAATTCATGGGCTGTCAAAAACATGTGACAGCCCTGGGCGGCTTCCCGGCCGTCAAGGAAGAGATGAAGGTCACGGTCGAAGGTCTGCATGGGGGTTCCTTTCGAGGTGAATCGCAAGTCAATAAATCCGTGCCGCCGGCGGTGATGCGGTCTGTCGGGCAGGCTAAGTCCTCCACCGGTCGCCCCAGAGGAGGATGAACTCGTTCAGGTTGGACCGGGATGGATCCGGGGAGGCGGGCTTGTCGACCGCCTTCAGGCAGAACAGCGAGCCCAGGCCCGCACCCTGAAAGCGCCAGCGGAAGGGCTCCAGCAGATCGGTCAGGGTCTCCCAGGAGCAGATCAGGGGGATCTGATTCACATACTGCTCTCCGCTGTAGGCGTCCGAGATGCTGAGGAACCAGCGGCCGGGGGCCGGAAGGTATCGCAGATCGATCCTGGCCATGAAGGCGTTTCCGTCCGGGGAGACGGGCAGATACACGGTCTGGCAGGGATGATCCGGGGAAAACGGAAGCTGAATATAATCCATGGGCGGAGCTCCTTTCAGCGGGGTCAGGGGCCTGGGCGGGGGCGCCCTCATCCTTCCGTGATCCGGGCGGCCAGCAGCACCCAGCTCACATTGCCGGAGGTCTGGTCATAGGCCCGGTCCGGGATCTTCTGGGGCGTCACGCCCTCGCAGCAGATGGAGTAGTTTCCCGCCGCGTCCACGATATTCAGGGCGGAGAGGGCGAAAAGATAGGTCTCCGCGCTCTTCAGATAGCGGGCCCATTTCCGCAGAAACTCATCCGCGGAGGAATTCTGGGGCACCTCCAGGGTGACGGTGCCGTGGCTGGAACGCAGCCTGTTCACGACGACATAGCCGTCCGCCGTCGCGGTATGGGAGGACAGATCTCCGGCGAAGGAGACGGAGATCTTTCCCAGCCCCTGGGAGGACAGGACGCACTGGCCCACATTCTGGTGATACAGCACGGCCCGGACATCCGCCAGGGAATATACGGTCGTTTTCATGGCTTTAACCTCTTTATTCTCTTTAACCTCTATATCCTCTATAACCTCTTGATCCTCTGAATCCTCCTGATCCTCCTGATCATCCTGATCCTCCTGATCCTTTCCCGGGAACCGGCAGGCCAGCATGCTTACAGGCTTACATCCACATCGATGACCAGCGTCTCCACGCTGCCGGAGAGGCAGAGGGCCGCGTGGATGGGCATGGCCTTATGGGCCGCCCGGTCCGCGTCGGACTGCTGATCATAGGAATCCGCCCAGAGAAGATATCCGTTGCTGATGACATCCCCGGGCTGGAGGCTTCCTGAAGCCCGCCCGCGCCAGGGAGCGGCGGCCAGGATGCCCCGGGCGGTATAGGCCGAGAGCACGGCGGAGAAGCGGTTGATGAACGCCGCGGAGGTTTCGTCCGTCTGGGGGAGCCTGCCCGATTCCGAGGTGATCATCTCCAGGGCGGCCTCCTGCAGATCCGCGGCGACCCGGTCCAGGGCGTGGACCTCGTCGAACCGCTTTCCGGAGACGACGGTGCCGTTCTCCAGCAGGAGCCGGGAGGCCCCGCGGGTGATATAGACATTGGCGTTCACGGCCTTCAGATCCGCGATCCGGGACTCCGTCAGGTCCGTGGGGAGCATGCCCGGCACCCGGTGGTAGCACAGGGCGAAGGCGCTGTCCGCCCAGGCCCGGCTGAGCCCCATGGCTGTGCCCATCAGGGCGGCCGGGGCGTAGAGATCGCATCCGTAGACGGTGAGGATCCGGTCGGAGCCGGTGGCGAAGGCCTTCTTCAGCAGACCGGATTCGGACAGGGCGTCGGAGACCGATCCCGCCGCGCCGCAGAACAGGACGAAGCGCCCGGGGAGGGAGGGGACGGTCTCCGCCAGGGGGATCAGGGCGTCGGAGCTGTCCGCGCAGACGAAGACGCCGTAGAAATCCCGGGTCGCGTCCAGCACGGCCCGCAGCCCCGCGGACGGGTCGTCGGCGGCGGGATACAGGCCGACCAGGACCCGGTCCGGCGCGGGAAAGGCGGCGAAATAGGCCAGGGCGGCCAGATAGGCGGGGGAGGCCGGGGTGAAGCCGGCGGCCAGCATATCCGCCGCGGAGGCGAAGACCCGCAGCCGGTCCTCCTCCGGGATCTCGCCGGCGGAGGGGGCGAGGATCAGGCCGGTGGAGAAGGCGGAGGGGGAGGCGGGGGCCGGGGAGGCGCTGACGCGCACCTCCACGATCGGGGAGAGGGAAAGCATGGGCAGGATCTCCTTTCGGGCGGTTCTTCAGGCGGGAGAGGGCGGGGAGCCGGGGGATCCGCCGGAGCGGAGGAAGCTTCCGGCAGGATCCCCCGGACGGATCCCCGGGGGCGGGGAGGCAGGCGCAGTGCGGCGGGCGGCGGGCGTTACGGGGAAACCGGCGGATCCGCCGGGGCGGAAGAGGGTTCCGGCAGGATCTCCGGCGGGGAATCGATCCGCCCGGCGGACTCCCTGCCCACGGCGGTATGTACGGAGACCCGCAGCCGGATGGTCAGGTCGGCGCGGAGCCGGTGGTGCCCCTGCCACTCCTCCCAGAGGAGCACGGGCGGGTCGGGATTCGGCACGGGATAGATATAGTTGACGCGGAAGATCCGGCGGGGGCTCATGTGCCCGTCCAGAAAGAGCCGGTCGCGCACCTCCCAGGCGGTGGGCTCGGCCAGGGGGCCGTAAAAGGTGAGGCGCAGCAGATAGGGCGCGTAGCGGAACAGCTCCACGGAATCCTCCCCGTAGGCGGTTTCAGTCAGGGGCGGGGCGGTGTCCGGCGTCAGATGGAAATACAGCACATCCTCACCCTCGGGGGGCGGAGGCGGCGCGGGATCCACGATGGCCTGGCGGATCCGGAAGGAGGATTTCCAGTGGGCCGGATCCAGATCCAGCGCGGCGCACAGGGCGTTGAAGGCCACATGATGGAGGAACAGGAGGCTGGGGGCGGGTTTTCTCATATTTCCACCGCCCAGCCTTTCCAGAAGCCGAAGGCCTGCCAGGGACGAACCTGAAAGACCCGGAAGACCCGGGTTCCCCAGCGGATTTCGTCCGGGGAGGTCCAGCTTTCCCCGTCCTGACTGCCCAGGGAGAGGGGCTCCGTCGAGTGGATGAGGACGATGGGATCATGCCGGGTCTCCTCCGGCAGCAGGTCCAGGCGGGTCGGATCCGCGGGGTGGATGATGCCGCGGGCGAAGATCTCCTCCAGATCCGTCAGCACGGGGACGCCGTATTCCCCGGTCCAGGTTTTCCGGAGGATCGAGAACTCGGCGGAGCCCAGCTCCGGATCCGTGAAAAGGGAATCAGTGATCAAGGCATTACCTCCGGGAAAAAGTATTGGGCGGACGCGGACTATGGGACGTAGCGGGGCAGACTGTGGAGCCGGAGGAGGGTCAGCAGCTGCAGCCCGTAGACCGTCTCCCCCAGATCCGTCAGGCCGGTGGCGGCGGAGGATGAGGAGGCGCCGGAGGCGTAGGTCACGGACACGTCGTCGACCTTTTTGCCGGTGACCCGGGTGCCGTCCCCTGAGGAGGCCAGGGCGGAGAAGGAGGAGACTCCGCCCTGGGCCTCCCGGGAGGCGGGCACGGTCCGGGCATAGAGGGTCAGCCTGTGGGCTGTATACAGCCGGCGGGCCTCCTCCGCGTCCTCGGCGAAGCCGCCGAAGCGGGCTTCGGCCGAGGCGACGCAGGCGGTGAGCACCGCCTCCGGGAAAACGCCGTCAAACTGGGGATAGAAGGCCAGGAAATCGGCGGCGGTCATCGGGCAGCAGCCTTCCGGGAGCCGGAGCGGGAGGAGGCCTTGCCCGAAGGCGCGGCCTCAGGGGCCTCGGCCGCGCCGGCGGACGGCGCTGCGGCTTTTGCCGCCCCGGCATCCTCTTCCGTCATCGGCTCCGCGGCATCCGCAGGCATCGGACCCATCGGCCCGGCAGCGAACACGGCGGGGCCGTCCCGCCGCCCCTCGACGGCTTCCAGGGATCCATCCGCCGCGAGCAGGCGGAAGAGGGGATCCGCCCGGATCTCCTCCGGCGCGTTCAGAAAGGTCAGCAGATCCCGGGGACCGACGGTGAAAACGGGCTGGCCGGCGCGGTTCGTGAACTCCGCGCAGACCCTGGAAAGAATCAGCATGCGGCTCCCCCCTTAAATCGAGTCCATGTAGCGGACGGTCTGGGGATAGAGGAAGCGCACCTCGGAGAACTGGGCGATGTACGGAATCTTGATCCGCATCTCGGCGTACTCCGTGTCCATCCGGCGCAGGGGCTGCGTCAGGTTGAAGCAGATCTTCTCCGGATCGTTGATGTAGCAGACCATCCGGTCCGTGCCGGAGGAGCCGATCCCGCTGCACCACTTGCAGGGGGAGATCACCAGGCGGCCGCCCTGCTGATTCGTCAGGTTGTTCTCCAGCACGTAGGTCAGGATGGACCGCTCGGAATCGTCGGAGACCTTGCGGGTCACCAGCATGCCGAACTGCTCCACGGGCACGAGGATGTGGTTCGGCAGGGCATCGGAGGAGCAGTCGCAGGCCTTCCAGATGCCGGAGATGATCGTGTTGATATCGTTCAGGATCTGGTCCGCGGTCTTGCCGGACCAGGCGGGGCTGCCGCCCGAGCCGGAGGGGGCCGCGGCGGAGCGCATGACGGCGGGATTGTTGACCAGGCCGGTGGAATGCACCTTGTCGAAGCCCCGGTAAACGGACCGGTCGATGACCTTGTCGCAGTGGAGGCGGATGCCCTTGTTCAGGAAGGTCTCCGGATCCCGGCCCACGGTCATCATCTTCTCCCGCTCCAGGGTGTTGAAAACCATGTATTCCGCGAAGCTGAAGCACCGGGCGACGGACTGGCTCATGTCCGCCTGGACCACGGGAATGTCGTTCGTGGCGTCGAAGATCAGGTTATCCTCGTCCCGGCCGGAGGATCCGTAGGTCACGTCCACGGAGACGATGGACTCCAGCAGGCCGCCGCCGGTGATGACCGGCATGTCCCGGGGCCAGTCCGTGCCGGTCAGGGGCTCCAGGATCTTATCGTCCACCTTCTCCAGCTCCTTCATCAGGAAGGTATAGGAGTCGTTCGCCCGGAGGTGGGCCGGGGTGCGAAGGGCAGCGTATTTAGCCAAAGGGGTCAGCTCCTTTCTCTTACAGCTTGTTCCGCCCGGTCAGCAGAATCTCGGCCAGGCCGGAATCCCCGGGGGCGGAGGAGACGCGGACGTTGGTCAGGGGCACGACGGCGTCGCCGGTGCCCACGGTGAAGGCGCCGTCGCTCTTGCGGATGGCGGCCGCGTCGCCGGGGCCGGCGGAGGTGCTGTCCATCTCCACGATGATGTGGCCCCGGACCAGGATATCCGCCATGTCGTTGGCGGCGTAGGCGCCGGTGCCGCTGCCGTAGGTGTCCGGGGTTTTCGAGGGAAGCCGCACCGTGACGCCGATGAAATCGGCGGCGGTATGGGTGGAGGGGTTGAAGGGAACGACGCCGGTTTTCGCGGGATTCAGCGCCACGGGGGTGCCGAAGGGCAGAACCGCGCCGGACTTGTTGGGCTGGGCGATGACGATATCATCCACGGCGCGGGAGATCGTGCCGGGGAAACCGTTCCGGAAGGTTTTCAGAACCTGTCCCATGAAGGAAACCTCACTTTCTGTGTTTGTTCTGGTGTTCAGGGGTGTTGGGGGAGCTGATCCGCACAAAAGGACCGTCCCCCTGTGTTCCTCACTTGAAGTTGGCGTTGCGGGCGGCCATGATCTTCCGGCCGAGGCCGCGGGCGCTCTGATCCCGGGAGACGCCCTTCCGCAGGGCCGCGTAGGCATCGGGCTTTCCGGGAGCCGCGGCCTTCCGGGAGAGGGCCTTCATCCGGGCGGCCACGTCCGCGTTGAACAGCCGGCGCTCCCGGGGGGACATGCGCTTCAGCTGGGGCCGGAAGGAGCTCAGGGCCGCCCGCAGGGCGTCCGCGGCCCGCAAGGCATCCGCCGCCCGGGCATCGGGGTCCCCGGGATCCGCGGGATCGTCGTCCGTGCCTTCGCCGGGCTCCAGAATGTGGGAGAGGATGTCCTCCCCGCCGGCGGTTCCGGGTTCCTCCCCGTCGCCGCCGAGGATCTCCGCCACCAGCTCATCGACCGGGTCCCCGTCGGAGCTGGGAACGGCACCTTCCGCCAGATCCCCTGCCGCGGCGGCCGCCGCTTCGGCGGCGGCTTCCGCCAGCTTACCGGCTCCGGCCGCGGCCACGGCCGCCGTAGCAGCCTGGGCGGCGTTCTCCGCGTTCTCCGCGGCGGCGCCGGCCTGCCCGGCGTCAGCGGAATCCGGATCCTCATCCGCCGCCCGGTCCGGATCGCAATCCCCGGCGGAGGCGGAAAGCAGGCTCACGATCCGGCGGAGCAGCTCCATGATCTCCGGGCTGCAGTCCACGATCACGGGCTGATCCGCCGGGGCTTCCACGACGACGGGAGCCGCGCCCTCATCCCCGGCCGGGGCGGGATCCGGATTCTCCGCCAGGGCGGACACGACCGCGGAGACCACCGGGTCGGCCGGAAGGGCGGCGGGGGCGGCCGGGAGAGTGACGGGAGCGGACGCGGGCAGGGCTTCGGGGAGCGCGGGGGCGGGCGCCGCGGCGTTTTCCTCCATCATCCCGGCGATGATTTCGGACAGGCCCTCGACATCGCCGTCCCGGGCCATGCGGGCCATGAGCCGCGCCTGCCAGAGGTTCTTCGCTTTCATTTGGGTTTGGGTTTTCATTCGCTGTTTTCTCCTTTCCATTGAGTCCTTGATGGATACGCGGGGCCCCGCGCGGCCGGTATCGACGACCGCCACGTGGTTCCCGCGGATTTCCCGCTGAATCAGGTTTCCGTCCTCCTCGCAGAGCACGTAGTTGTACCCGCAGGAGATCTCCCGCTTTCCGGCGCGGATCTCCCCGATGAGGACGGGGTCGGTGATGATCAGATCCGCCAGCAGCAGATCCGACTCCGGGCCGGCGCCGCGGCGGACGCTGTGGGCGTGGCCCTTCTGCAGGTTTCGGATGTTCTCCGCCGTGACGCCCTCCGGGGCGGAGGGGTGCTCGTCCGTGACCGGCATGCCCTCGAAGGATGCCATGCAGGCGGGGGAGAAGACCTCCTCCTCCGGCCGCAGCACGGGGATCAGGCGGGAGTCCGGCTCCGGCAGGCCCAGCTCGGAGGGCAGGTAGTCCTGGACGCCCGTCCGGGCCACGGGCACGTTCAGGCAGATCAGGTAGCCCTCCGGCTCCCGGAGGGAGATGTTCTCGGAGAGGCGGGTTCCAAAGTAAATCAAGAGCTTCTTCTTCCTTTCAGATGATTTACGGAGGGAAGGGGTTGAGGGCTTCAAAAAGAGGAAGTCAGAGGAAATTCGCACAAAAGGTCCGTCTCCCTGTGTTTTCTCACAGGAGATCGAGGAGGCGGGCGCGGGCCTCCTCCCGGGTGAGGAGGCCTGCCTGCGCGGCCCGGACGAGGGTATCGGCGTTCTTCGCGCGGATCTCCGCCTCCTCCCGGGGGGAGGTGGTCATGAGGGAAGGGAAACGAATCTCCGGGTTCTCCGGCAGGCATCCCCAGCAGCTCATGCCCATGACGGGCAGCAGCCGCTCCAGCGCCGGCCGGAGGTGACGCTCCTGCATCTGGCCGATGAGCTCGTAGTAGTTTTTCAGATCCGACTCCCCGGTGGCGTTCATGCCGTCCGGGCTGCGGCCGAAGAGCCGGGTGGCGGGGATGCCCGCCGCCCCGGCCATGTCCATCATGAAGGCCTCGTAGACCTCGCTGAGCCCGGCGAAGGAATAGGGATGGTTTTCATAGGTATCCCCGGCGGAGAGCAGCTGCAGCCCGAAGGAGTTCCGCAGCCGGTTCTGCTCCCCGATGGCGGCGAGCACCTGGCTGCGCTGGCGGTCCGTGCCCAGGGCGAGCAGCTCGCCGAAGTCGCTCATCTTCAGCGTGGTCACGTTGGCCTGGAAAACCAGCCGGGCGATGTTGGCGGAGGTGGCGGAGCGCTTCTGCAGCTCCTCCCACAGATGCTCCAGCTCGCTGGCGCCCCAGAAGCGCTCCGCCTCTTCCTCCCGGCGGGGAAGATCCCGGCCGGTGAAGCGGAGCACCCGGCTGTGGTGCACCCGGAGGGATCCCAGATCCTCGGTCCGAAAGTCGTAGTACCGGGGATAGCCGAAGTCCGGATCGTCCAGGTCATCCTCCAGATCCAGGGAGGGCTCCACCCCGTCGACCCGGTCCCGGATCAGCAGCCCCCGGAAGTCCCCCGGGGCGATCCGGTTCAGGTCCAGCGGCTGATCCAGCATGCCCTCCTGTCCCCGGAGCACCATCAGGGCGCAGGCGCCGCCGTAAAGCCGGGCCCAGCGGATCGCGTTGGTGATCTCCCGGCGGATCTCGTGGCGGGCCTCCGTCCGGCGCAGCAGATCCAGATCCTCCGGCGGGATCTCCGGCCAGGGCTCATACCAGGACCGGGTCATATCCTCGCAGGGCATGTCGATGATCCGCTTCGCCAGCCAGGACTCCCGGTACAGCGCCGTCAGCAGCGCAGGATTGTCCGTCAGGGAGGCCGCGGGCAGCCCGCAGCCCTCCCCGGCGTATTCCGGGAATCCCGCGGAGAGCCCGCCGAAGCCGCCGGAGCCGCCGAGGACTCCGGATCCTCCGGGGAGAAACCCGGAAAGCCCTCCGGAGAATCCCCCGGCCAGCCCTCCGGAAAGCCCGGGGCCGGCCGGGGTCCGGTCCCAGGCGGGGCGTTTCTTTCGGCTCAAGGTCTTCCTCCTTTCTGGTTTGCGTCGATTCCGCCCGGCCGGCGGCCGGGCGGAGCTCATCATCTCATCCTCCGGAACCTGTCCGTCTTCGTGTGGCAGAGGTACCGCAGGGCATCCATGGCGTGATCCCGCTCCTTCAGCGGCCGCTCCTCCCCCCGCAGGCGGGCCTTGTCGTCCCAGACGTAGGACCGCATCTCCCGCAGCAGGCAGGGGCATCGGTTTCTTTCCGCCATCACCTGCCGGTTTCCGATGAGGGTGGCGGTGGTTGAGATGCCCTCCCGGACCTGGTTCACCGCGTCCTGGACGCGGAATCCCCGGTTCCGCAGCTCCGCCTTGAAGGAGGCGGCGCTGGGATCCACGATGATCTGGACATCCCGGTCGCCGCCCAGAAACTCCGCCAGATCCTCGGCGTATTCCGCGTCGGTCTTCTGGCGCCGGGCGGCCGCGGAATCCCAGTAATACTCCCGGGCGACGCGGAACACCCGCCCGTCGTCCCGGACGTCCAGGAACACGCAGGGGTTCGTGGTGCCGTAGTCCACCGCGCAGTACCGCCGCATGCCCCGGTACATCTCCGGGTCCGACTCCTCGTAGGTGTTCTCCGCGTCGTCCCACATGGGATAGACCGCGCCTTCGGCGCTGACCCATTCCCCGAGGATGTACTGGCGGTAGAACACCCCCTGGAAGGACCGGGCGTAGCTCTCCCGGATCTCCGGGGACAGGGTCAGGTTGTCCTCCATGGTGAAATGGAGCCGGTACATCCCGATCTCCTCCGCCCGGTCGATGAAATCCGTCTTGATATAGTGGAACGCCCCGTTCGGATTGCAGTTCAGGAAGATCTTGCTGCCGGCCACGGAGCACCGGCCGATCATCTGGTCCACGAAGCTGCGGGGGAAGAGGGCCACCTCGTCCGCAAAGGCGCCGGCGGCGGTCATGCCCTGGAGCTTGTCCTGGGAGCCTTCCTTGTCCGCGCCGAAGAGGTGATACCGGTTCGCGCCGATCTGTACCAGCCCCGCCGAACGCTTGTGCTCGTAGGGGATGCTCAGCGCCTCCAGCATCTGGAACATGGGCAGCAGCACGTTCCGGGTAAGCGCCCCGGTGGTGACCCCCGCCAGGATGAACTCCTGATTCTCAAAGGCGGTCTGGCTCCACCGCAGGAAGGACAGGATCATGGCCACGGTTTTTCCGCTGCGGATGGCCCCGTCCGCCAGCATCAGGCGGCAGTGCTCCGAGCCGGATCCGGGATGCCACCAGTAGAGGGCCTGGCGCTGCTTCCGGCTGAAGGGCTGAAAGCGAAAGGCCATGGTTTATTCCTCCTCGAAAAGGGCGCCGACGGCCTCGTCGCGCACCTGTTTTTGTCCGGGAGGCATCTGCTGGTCTTTTGTCTGTACTCCTGCACTCGTGAACTCCTGAGCTCCCATGTCTGGAATCTTGTCCTTCAGGTCGACGATGATGCGCTGTGCCGTCTTCAGTCCGATGCC
>CAMVDI010000037.1 GCA_947166205.1 uncultured Clostridia bacterium | reverse complement strand
CGCCTGTTCGATCACGGCCCGGGCCAGCGCCTCCTCCGGCATTTCCGCGGTATCCCGGGGACGCCGGCCCGCGGAAAGTTTTCCCGCGCACGCCCGGCCGGCCGCCTCGCCCTCGGCGGAGGGAAGATTCAGCTCCTGACTCAGGGAAATATGACCGTCCAGCCGGGACAGGAAACCCGTCCCGGCGGTTTCACCGGCTGTTGTTTCAGCGTCTTTCATTCCAGTGCCTTTCATTCCGGGATCCTTCCTTCGGTTCTGTTCCTTCGGTGACTTCTGTTTTCACGAACGGGCGGCGCTGCCCTTCGGAAGGGGCCTCCCGCGGGAACCCCCGGAGCGGCGCGCAGAAAACGGCCTGCCTGCCGCCGTGAAAAACTTCAGATATTCCGTTGACAAAAATGTAAAATAATTGTAAAATCTTCCCCGGTTTTCCTGAACAGAAATACAAGGGTTTGGAGGAAGCATTCATGAAAAAGTTTCTGTGCATGCTGCTGTGCGCGGTGCTGCTCTGCTCCGCAGCGCTGGCGGAAGTTCCGCTGGACGGGGGAGAGAACCGCGGCATTGTGATCAACGAAGCGGAGCCGAACGACCCGGAACCCATGGTTTCCCCCGTGACGGGACGCTATCTGGATGAAGTGGCCGCGAAGTACTACAGTGAAGGTTTCGTGGGGCAGGCGGTGACCGGCCGGTACATGCCCATCATGGTTCAGATCGACAACTCTGACGGCGGCATCGGCTACGGCGAAGACGGAAAGGTCACCTACAACCGGGCGCCCTGGGGCGTGGAATACTCCGACGTGATCTATGAAACCCCCCTGTACAAGGACGGCCACACCCGTCTGACCTTCCTCTTCTCGGACATCATTCCGGACGAGGTGGGCCCCGTGCGTTCCGCCCGTCTGTTCCATGCCTGGCTCCGTGAGGAGTGGGACTGCGGCTTCGCCTTCTACGGCCAGCAGACCTACACCGCCACCAACGTGGAAGAAGTTTTCAAACAGACCGGCGCCACCCAGAAGGCCAACGGCCTGCTCCTCTTCTCCGGCACCGTAGGCTCCAGCAAGCCCTGGAAGCAGTACTACGATTCCTATCAGAGGACGCAGCTGTCCAAGCCCCATCACATCTCCGCCAACCTGGCGGGCATGTCCTCCCTGATCCCGCCGGACTTCGAGGCGAAGAATCATACCTGGCTCTTCACCGACAAGACCCCGGACGGGGATGACGCCGAGACCATCTACATCAACTGGGCGACCGGCAACCTGGCCATGTACAACAGCTTCCTGGAGTGGGATGAGGACGACGAGGTCTACTACCGCTACATGATCGATCCGTTCAGCGGCAAATGGAACGAGTATTCCTCCTTCCGGTTCAGCCCCAACGGACAGAACCCGATCCCCTTCAACAACATCATCATCCAGTTCACCAAGATGGAGTGGAAGCGGACGGACGCTCCGGATCCCACCGTGCTGGGAACCGGCAACGCGGACTACTTCATGTGCGGCAAGCACATCTCCGGCGTCTGGCAGCGGAAGACCATGGATGACCGGACCGTGTTCTATGACGATGAAGGCGAGGAGATCGCCCTGCAGCGCGGCCGCACCCTGATCGTCGTGATGGACTATGAATTCGAGCATCGCTCCGTCAGCTACGAATAAGAATTTCAGCCGCGAAGGAATCTTCAGCGGATCCGCATCCGCCCCTTTCTCCCCCGGGAGAAAGGGGCCTTTTTCAGCCCTGGGATCGACGGAAACAGACTTCCGGGAGACCGGAATTCCAGTATAATTTAAGAAAAATGTAACAAAATGCTTGCAATTTCGGACAAAATGGTCTAAAATTCAAAAAGAATTGGTTACGAAAGGGTGTTAAGCGTGGCGAAACGCATCTTGCTGGTGGACGATGAGCCTTTGATCCTGAAAGGGCTGAAGTATACCCTGGAGCAGGAAGGCTACGAGACGGACAGCGCCATGGACGGAGAGGAGGCGCTGAAGAAGTTTGAAGACAGCGCGTACGATCTGATCCTGCTGGACGTCATGCTGCCGAAGAAGGACGGGATTGAGGTCTGCCAGCGCATCCGGGAAACCAGCGACATCCCCATCATCATGCTGACCGCCAAGGGCGAGGACATGGACAAGATCCTGGGGCTGGAATACGGCGCGGACGATTATATGACCAAACCCTTCAACATCCTGGAGGTGAAGGCCCGGATCAAGACGATCTTCCGCCGGGTCGCTGCCGGAACCCAGCAGCAGGAGCAGCGGGTGATCCGGGTGCACGATATGGATGTGAACCTGGTCAAGCGCAGCGTGGTCCTGGGCGGGAAGGACATCAAGCTGACGGCGAAGGAATTTGATCTGCTGCAGCTCTTTGTGACCAACAGGGGAACGGTGTTCAGCCGGGAGCAGATGCTGGAGACCGTCTGGAAATACGATTATGCCGGGGATGCCCGGACGGTGGACGTACATATCCGACGCCTGAGGGAGAAGATCGAACGGGATACGACCAAACCGGAGTTCATCTTCACCAAGTGGGGGGTTGGTTACTATTTCACGGATCAGGACTGAGAAAGTACCTTTCTGGGCCAGCATCAGGGTCAAAATCCTGCTGGCCTTTTTTATCGTTGTGGGAATATCCTTCCTCGTGGCGGCGACGAACCTGAACGGCCTGGTGGGCAGATATCTTGCGGAGCAGCGCACCCGGGAGGACCGGCAGACCACGGAAAACCTGGCGGCCTCCTTCGGACGGATGCTGGAGGAAGGAGATTCCGCCACATTGAACAACCGTCTGCGGGAATCCGCGGACGGGCTGGAAGGCAGGCTCCTGGTCACGGATCTGGACGGAAAAGTGCAGTTTGACAGCATGAACGCCCTGTGCGGCAGACGGATCGGGATCCCGGAGCTGGTGAAGGTTCTGGTCATGGGCGAGTCGGAAGCCTACGGCATGCACCACCCGGGGCGGGAGCAGGTGGCCCGGATGACCGGGGAACCGGAGGCGGAATACCTGGCCTACGGGGCCCACGAGCTGACAGGATCCAGGGGCCGGAACGGGGTGCTGATCTATGTGAGCCGGATCCAGGGGATGATGGACTCCCTCGGCGCCGTTCGGAACCAGCTGAACGGGATCTTTCTGATGATCGCTTTGGCGGCCTTCGTGCTGGCGCTGATCCTGAGCCGGGTGCTGACCAAGCCCATCGTGAACCTGAGCCGGACCATGCGGAAGATGGGAAAGGGCGACCTGAGCGTCCGCGTTCCGGAGAGGGGCAGCGGCGAGCTGCGGCAGCTGGCGGAAAACTACAACACCATGGCGGCCCAGCTGGAGAACCTGGATCAGTCCAGAAACCAGTTCGTCTCCAACGCCAGCCATGAGCTGAAGACGCCGCTGGCGACCATGAAGATCATGCTGGAAACCATGATCTATCAGCCGGATATGCCCGGAGACGTCCGCCAGGAGTTCATGGAGGACATGAATCACGAAATTGACCGGCTGACGGGGATCATCACGGACCTGCTGACCCTGACGAAGATGGATCACGAGCACGATCTTCTGAAGAAAGAGGAGATCGACCTGAGCGAGCTGACGGAGGGAACCATCCGGCTTCTGACGCCGGCGGCGGAGAAGCGGAACCAGCGCCTGGAAAGCCAGGTCGCGCCGGGGCTGAAGATGCTGGGAGACCGGACCAAGCTGAACCAGGTGCTTTACAATCTGATCGACAACGGCATGAAGTATACCCAGGACGGGGGCCGGATCCGCGTTTCCCTGGAGGAGAACGGAGACCGGCTGATCTGGCAGGTGGCGGACAACGGCATCGGCATCCCCGCGGAGGATCAGGAGCATATCTTCGACCGGTTCTACCGGGTGGACAAAGCCAGAAGCCGGGAGACCGGCGGAACGGGGCTGGGGCTGAGCATCGTGCGCCAGCTGGTCGCCATGCACGGCGGAACCATCACCGTCGAGAGCAAACCGGGCGAGGGCAGCCGCTTTATCGTGACGCTGCCGAAAAACGGGAAGGAGGCGGAGCCGTGAGCAAGCGGAAGATCATCAGCCTGGGCTGCGCCATGATTCTTGGCCTGGGATGCCTGACGGGATGCGTGTCCGACCCGGTGGAGGAAAAGCAGGAGAGCCTGCCCACCCTGCCCCCGGCCGCCCAGCCCTGGGAAGCCCCGGAGCGGGACCGGATCGGCGGGGAGGAGGGCATCTGGACCCTGTATCTTCCCGGGAAGAACGGGCTGAGCCTCGTCCCCCAGCATATCCCCGCCATCCCCGGCGCGCTGCTGGAGGAGCGGATGGAGGAAACCGTCCGGGAGCTGCTCAGCTTTTCGGGAAACAGCCAGGCGGACTCCCTGGGGAAGGGAACGGAGCTGACCCTGTTCGGGGAATACCCGGTGGAGTACAGCGGCGGGATCGTCACCGTGAACCTGGGATCCCCGGCGCTGAGCCTGAGCTACCGGGATTTCTATACGCTGAGCCTGGCGCTGGCCTCCACCCTGTGCGAAATCGATTCCGTCCGGTGCGTGAACGTCCTGGTGGCGGACCGGAGCGTTGGCCTGGATACCACCGGCAGCCTGGCCATGGGCAGCGTCATCAGCCATCCGGGGGAGAACATCCCCGTGCTCTGGGCAGAACGCGTCGGACACGCCGCTGACTTCCTATATGACGCTGTATTACCCCCTGGAGAACGGGCAGGGAATCTCCTGTGAAAACCGGACGCTGACCTTTCCCGGCCAGACGCCCCAGCAGATGACGGAAACCATCCTTGAAAACCTGAGCCACGGGGCCATGTACCTGACGGGGATCCCGGAGATGCCGGATCTGCCCGGAATGCTGATTCATGAACCGCTTTCCAACGACCTGACGGACGGGGGCAGAATGATCACCCTCAGCTTCCGGGAGGGGACGGACCGGGAATGGGAACGGGCAGGGGTGGACACCGCGTGCATGACGGCGGCGATCTGCTACAGCCTGACCACCTTCATCCCCGGGGTGACCGGGGTCGCGATCCGCATCGGCGACAGCCCGCTGACCCTCGTCACCAGCGGAAAATTCGGTTCCGTCCAGGTGCTGGGCGGGCTCTTCCGCCGGGAACTGTTTGAGCCCTTCCTCATGGGACGGGCGACGGTCTATTATGCCCGCGGGGGCAGGCTGGTTCCCACGGAAAAGAGCATCGACCGGGAAACGGCGGACAGGCCGCGAACCCAGCTGGCGGCGCTGTTCGACGGCCCCGGAGCCCGGGCGAGGGGGGAGGGAATCGTCTCCCCGATGCCGGAGGGAATCGGGGAGGAAGACATCCTCGGCATCGCGCTGGAGGGAGACGTCATTCTTGTCAACCTGAGCGAAAGCTTCCGGGCGGAGATCCAGAGCTGGGGCGGGGAGCGGGAGACGCTCCTGTGCTACAGCATGGTGAACACCCTGTGCGAGAACACCGGGGCCAGAAGGGTCTACTTCTATTTCGAGGGAGAACAGGTGGAATCCATCGCGGGGGTCCTTTGCTGGAGCGGGTACTTCGAGATGAACACCGGCCTGTGCGAGGAAAGCTTCGGATAAGGCCTGACCCCTTTCCGGAAGCGGAAAGCGGCCCCCGGACGGAAAGGAACCGGAAGGAACGCGCCGTCTTCTTATTCCAGAGAGGAAACATACCCCTGCATGGGGCGGGAATCCCGGAGAATCCGATCCACCCGGAGGAGACCCTCCCGGAGGAGGCGGTTCGTATGCCGGCGGCAGTATCCGCTGCTGCGGGCGACCTCCGCTACGCTGCGCCCGCGGAGATAGCGCATCTCCAGCAGGGAGGAAAGCCTCGGATCCTCCAGCTCGGAAAGGACGGACTCCACCTCGCCCCGGACATTGCAGAGATGATCGGTATCCCGGTCAATCTCATGCTCCAGATTCCGGCAGCGGAAGGCGGCCACGGAACGGGAATCCATCAGCACGGAGGGATCGGAAGGGAGCGCCTCCAGGGAACCCTTTTCCCGGGCGGCCAGGGCCATCATACGATCCCGCTCCGCCATCTTCCGGCCGATCCGCCGGTCGAGATACAGGCAGCGCTCCAGAAACATCCTCGCCCGGGAAAGGGAGGCATCCTCCGCCGGATCCTCTTCGGGAACCAGGAAGAAGGCGGATTCTTCCATCTTCATCGCTTCACTCATCGGGAAAACTCCTTTCGAATCATCTTTCGAGGAAGACAATCTCTTTCACAAAAGCACAAAATTTTTGTGCTCTGCGGGCATTATAGCAGGTTCATTTTGCGCCTGTCAAGCGAAATATTTTAAGAAATTAAAATTTCTAACTTTAATAAATTAAAATTTACCTTGCTTTTTCCGGCGAAAACAGATAGAATGAGGAGGACAAAATATTTGTTCTTTTCAGAGAAGGAAGGAGGCGGGACCGTGGAACAGACCTTCGGCGAGCGGCTCCGCATGCTGCGGAAGAGAAAGGGGATGACCCAGGCCGATCTGGCCAGGGCGCTGGGCGTGACAGTGCAGACGGTGGTCCGGTACGAGGGGCTCCGGCTGGAGGAGGTCAGGCCCGCCCGGCTGGAGGCCGTGGCCAGGGCCCTGGGGGTGGATCTCCGGGAGCTGACCGGGGAGAAGGCGGAGACCGCGCCGGGAGGCACCGAGGCGGACGACGCGGGGATCCAGGTCCTCGCCCGGGGGCTGCGGAACATGGAACCGGAACGCCGGGAAAGCCTGATCCGCCTGATCATGCCCCTGGTGGAACAGTATCAGAAGAAGGGGAGCCTTTCAGATGACGAACCGTCCCTTTCCTGAGCGGGCGGACCGGGAGAAGGCCGTGCGGACGGCCTGCCGGACGCTGATCGCCTGTCAGGTCCGATCCCTTCCGCCGGATCCCTTTGCCATCGGAAAGCGCTCGGGAGTCCTGGGGATGATCAGCATGGCGCGGCACGCGGAGCTGGCGGGCGTCGGCATGGGGGAATACAATCAGATCCGGGGGGACAACGAGGCGCTGACCTATGCCCTCGGGGAGATGGGCTATCTCATCGTCTATGACGATTCGGTCCGATCCCCGGAGCGGATCCGCTTCTCCCTTTTCCATGAACTGGGGCACATTCTTCTGGGCCACTTCCGGGACCGGAATCCCGGCAGCCTGCCCCAGGAGGACAGCCGGGTGCTGGAGACCGAGGCCAACATCTTTGCCCGGAACATGCTCTGCCCTCCGCCGATCGTGGATCTGATCCGGGGAAATCCGGCGGATCCGAAATGGGCGGCGCTGTTCTGCGTCAGCGAAAGCGCCTGGCGGGTCCGGCAGGAAACGCTGGAAGGGGACCGGAGGGCGCTGAGCCGGAGGGATGCCGATGAGCTGCTGATCCTGATGACGGACTATGTGGCGGGGCGGCGGTGCAGGGAGTGCGGCGCCGTTTTCGCGGATGTGAGCCGGGGAAACGTGTGCCCCCGGTGCGGATCCCGTAGGCTGATGTGGAACCCGGATATGGAGACCCGGGAGCAGGCGGCCGCCCGCAGGCACGCGCCCGGCGCGGGGGCGGAGGATCTCCGTCCCGGGATCGGGGAAGGATGGAGCCGGGACCTGACAGCCTACTGGGAACGGCTGCGGAAGGAATCCGCCGGGAGAAAGGCGGAACGCGGGGAATAAGCGGCGCTGCGCGGCGCGCAGACAAAAAAACCGGGCGGGGAGCCTGCAGGCTCTCCGCCCGGTTTTTTGAGTGCCGGGGATTATTTCTCATCCTCCAGGGCGCTGGTCTGGCGGACCAGCACCTTCACTTCATAGCAGGAGAAGGCGTTGTCCACGATCCTCCGGTCCGGCTTCGGGGTGATGAGCGAAAGCACCGGAACCAGGATCAGCCCCAGGATCATGCAGAAGGCGCCGGCGTTGATGGGGCTCTGCAGAAGGCCCAGCTGCACGGGCAGGACGCCCAGGTTGCTGAGCATGTCCACGGTCATGAACACGCAGGAGAACAGGATGTTGACCCAGCAGGCGGCACGGGTGGTTCCCTTCCAGTACAGCCCGTAGAGGAAGGGGGCCAGGAACGCGCCGGCCATGGCGCCCCAGCTGACGCCCATGGCCTGGGCGATGAAAGCGACAGGGGAATTGACCTGGATAATCGCGATGACGGCGGAGATCACGATGAACACGACGATCAGCGCCCGCATGATCAGCAGCTGGCGCTTCTCATCCATGTCCCGGATCACATGCCCCTTCAGCAGATCCAGGGTCACGGTGGAGGAGGAGGTCAGCACCAGGGAGCTGAGGGTGCTCATGGAGGCGGAAAGCACCAGGACGATGACCACGGCGATGAGCAGATCCGGCAGGCCGGACAGCATGGCGGGAATAACCGCGTCATATCCCCCCGCGGGGGTTCCGTTTTCCGCCACGCCGATCACGTCGGAGAAGAGACGGCCGAAGCCGCCCAGGAAGTAGCAGCCGCCGGCGACCACCACCGCGAAGGCGGTGGAGATGATCGTGCCCTTGTGGATATCGCCTTCGCTCTTGATGGCGTAGAACTTTCCCACCATCTGGGGAAGCCCCCAGGTGCCCAGGGAGGTCAGCAGCACCACGCCCAGCAGGCCGAGGGGGTCCGGACCGAAGAAGGAATTGAAGATGCCGGGCACCGTGGAGACCCGGTCGTCGGAGACGGCGGCCAGCCCCGCCAGGGAGCCCGTCAGCCCGCCGTTTTTGCCCAGCACTGCGGCGATGACGGCGACGATGCCCACCAGCATGATGATTCCCTGGATAAAGTCGTTGATGGCGGTGGCCATGTATCCGCCGGCGATGACGTAGATGGCGGTGAGCACGGACATGGCCAGGACGCACCAGAAATAGGGGATCCCGAAGGCCATCTCAAACAGCCGGCTCAGGCCGTTGTACAGGGAGGCGGTATAGGGAATCAGGAAGATGAAGATGACGACGGAGGCCGCCACCTTCAGGGATTCGGAACCGAAGCGGCGGGCAAAGAAATCCGGCATCGTGGCGCTGTGCAGATGCTGCGTCATGATACGGGTCCGCCGGCCCAGCACCACCCAGGCCAGCAGGGAGCCCAGGAAGGCGTTTCCGATCCCGACCCAGGTGGAGGAGATACCGAACTTCCAGCCGAACTGGCCGGCATAGCCCACGAAGATCACGGCGGAGAAATAGCTGGTTCCGTAGGCGAAGGCCGTCAGCCAGGGGCCGACGCTGCGCCCGCCCAGGACGAAGCCGCTGACATCGGCGGCCTTTTTCCGGGTCAGGAACCCGATGGCCAGCATGACGCCGAAGAAAAGAACCAGCAGGATCACCTTGACTGCCATAGGAGCATGCCCTCTTTCTGTTCCGGGGCGGGGAACCCGGCCCGGATGGATCAAACCGGGACTTTACCGCTTTTAAGCTTTTATATATAAAAGCGCTAAAGCAGCCGGCGAATGTATTGTAGTCCCGACGGGTTCCTCTGGCAAGGCTTTTTTTGTTTTCTTTTGGTATTATTTGCCGCCCGCGGCAGGTGACTTTTCGCCGCGGGTATGATAAGATAGTTCCCAGCGGAACAAAAACAAAACAAAACGGAGGCGATCCTGTGTTCAAAAAACTGACGAAAGAGGAGAAATCCTGGGTGCTGTATGACGTGGGCAATTCGGCCTACACCATGCTGGCCTGCTCCCTGATTCCCATCTGGTTCAAGAGCCTGGCGATCGGCGACGCTCCGGGCCAGATCACCGGGGATCAGGCGACCGCCTATTATGCCACCGCCATCTCCATCGTCACCCTCGCGGTCGCGGTCCTGGGGCCGATCCTCGGCGCCGTGGCGGACCACAGGGATATGAAGAAAATCTTCTTCACCACGTCGGTGGCCCTGGGGGTGGTCAGCTGCATCCTGAACGGCTTTGTGGCGGGCTGGGCCGCCTTCATCGTCATCTTTATCCTGACCAAGATTTTCTATTCCTCCTCCCTGACCTTCTATGACTCCATGCTGAACGACGTGACCACGGAGGAGAGAATGGATCAGGTCTCCTCCTACGGGTTTGCCTGGGGATATATCGGATCCTGCATTCCCTTTCTGATCGCGCTGGGCGCCTATGTGCTGGGCCCGGACATGATGGGAAAGATTTCCGGCTCCGCCTCCCGGATCATCGGGTTCACATGCACGGGCATCTGGTGGCTGCTGGTGACGCTGCCGCTGATCCGGAACTACCGGCAGATTCACTATGTCGAAGGAAAGCGCGGCGCGGTGGGGGAGGCCCTCCGCCAGCTGGGCCGGACGCTGAAAAAGATCGCCGTCGGAGACAAAAAGGTGCTCCTTTTCCTGATCGCCTTCTTCCTTTACATCGACGGCGTGGGCACCATTATCGACAACTGCATCAACATCGGAACGGATCTGGGCCTGAACACGGTGGGCCAGGTGATCTTCCTGCTGGCGACCCAGGTCGTCGCCTGGGGCGGGTCGCTGGTCTTTGCCTCCCTGTCCAGGAAATACCGGACGGTGCCGCTGATCCTGGTCTGCATCGTGGGCTATTTCTGCGTCTGCCTCTACGCGCTGACGCTGTCCACCATCTGGCACTTCGGCATCCTGGCCTTCGGCGTGGGCTGCTTCCAGGGTTCCATTCAGTCCCTGTCCCGCAGCTACTTCTCCAAGATCATTCCGCCGGAGGATTCCGGAAAATATTTCGGGGTCTACGACGTTTTCTCCAAGGGCGCGTCCTTCCTGGGCTCCGCGGTGATCGCCGCGGTGAAGCTGGCCGGCGGCTCCATCAACATCGCCGTGGCCTCCCTGGCCGTCTTCTTCGCCCTGGGATTCATCTTCCTGTGGCTGTCCGACAAACAGCCCGCCGCGGGACAGGGGAATTGACGCGGGAATTTCCCGTTCTGTTGTGCTGAAGAATCCCAAAAACGTCAGTATTCCAACGTTATCTGCACTGATAAAAGCAATTGGTATTGCTGAACTTTCAGACTGAAAGGCAAACATCCATGAACAAGCGAAAAACACGAAGCAAAAAACGCGGATTATCAGTTCTGCTGGCTGTCACTCTCTTTCTGACACCGCTGTTCAGCCTTGCGGATCCGCAGGAAAGCGATGCGGTCATCCTGGTGGATGGGATCCGGGCAGCCTTCTTTTCGGATGATGGGTCATATCTTCCGCCAGTGACAGACGATGGAATCATCTATGTTCCGGCTGCTGCGTTCGGTGAGAGCATGGAACTGGATGTGAAAGTGGATCCCCAGACCCGGATCGTTTCCCTGGGAAGCATCCGGCTGGCTTTCTGGGGAGATGACGGCGCATTTCTGCAGCCGCTGGATGTGGACGGAACCGTCTATGTTCCCCTGAAAGCCTTCGCGGAAACCGCCGGACTGTCTTTTACCGCCGAGGGAAATCGCTTCAGTTTTACCCGGGAAGCAGGGCAGCAGACCGCAGCGGAACCGCCGACGGTGGAATTATACGGTTCCGTTCCGCTGACGCTGTCAAACTACTCATATTACTATACCTTCAGGCAGAACTATTCCCTTGAAGGGGGCCAGATTGTTTTTACGCTGGAGATCATTCCGACAACTGCCTATGAGCCGATCAACGTGAAGTTCAGGCTGGAAAACTACGGAACTGTACAGGTGTTCCCGTATGAGCACGGGAAGGCCAGTTACCGATATTCAGACTATATCCAGAATCCGCGTACAACCGCTGAGGCTGGTCAATACGTGGACCAGGAAACGTCAGCAGCTCTTGATTCGATGATTCTGCCTGAAGTCCTGGACGTCAGCGGATCCATGCGGATGAGCAAATCCGAAGCGGATCATGATCTTGAGGCGCTTTATACCAACGCCGTATCCACAGCGACCTCCGCACTCTATTCCAGCGAGCTGAAGCCGGCCATCGATACCTTGCGCAAGCTGTCAGAAATTGGATACAGGGACAGCGGGAGTTATATCAGGGTGGCCCAGGAGAGGGAGGATGAACTGAGGAGAAAGGAAGAAGAGCAGAGCAGAGAGAAAGAAGAGCAGAGAGCTCAGGCTCATGCGGACAGACTGGCCGCCGACTATGATCAGGCGCTCTCCGACCTGGAGAACGGCAATTACGAATCAGCCGTCAAACTTCTCGAAAACCTGGCAAAGGAACAATACCTGGACAGCGCGGAGCGGCTGGAAACGGCCCAGCACCTTCTGGGGCTGGAGAACACATATCAGAAGGGGCTGACCGCCGAAGCATCTGAAGACTGGGGAACCGCGCTGGATGCGATGCAGGTATCCGCGGATGAAGGATACAAGGACGCGGCAGAACACCTTCCCGGTCTGGCGGAACATCGCATTGAAGCGCTGACGGAAAGCGGGGAAACTGAAACCGCGCGGCAGGTTTATGAAAAGTACCGGGATATGCTTGAAAAGGAAAAGCAGGATCTGCTGCTGTCGGAAATAGAAAAAAAGGAAATTCTCACCTGGACAGCGGAGGGAAAATATACAGAAGCATACCAGGCATTGGCAAACCATGCGGAAGAATCCTGGGCCCAGGAGCCGCTTCGGCTGTGCGGTTTCCGCATGAGTGCTTCCCCCGGGCTCGCGGATGGGGGAAACATTCTGATAACGGAGCAGGATGGAACCATGACGCT
>CAMVDI010000036.1 GCA_947166205.1 uncultured Clostridia bacterium | reverse complement strand
CATATAGTCGATCACCGCGTCCAGCAGGGGCTGCACGCCCTTGTTGCGGTAGCTCGTGCCGCACAGTACGGGGTTCATGGTGCAGGCGACCGTACTCTTGCGGATGGCCGTACGGATTTCTTCCTCGGTCAGCTCCTCGCCTTCCAGGTACTTCTCCATCAGGGCGTCATCCGTCTCGGCAACCTTTTCAATCAGGTTGGCCCGGTATTCGTCGGCCAGATCCTTCATCTCGGCGGGGATCTCCTCGTCGCGGACGTCCTGGCCCAGGTCATCATAGTAGACCTCTGCCCGCATCCGTACCAGGTCGACGATACCCCGGAAGGTATTCTCCGCGCCGATGGGAAGCTGAATCGGCACCGCGTTGGCGCCGAGCCGTTCCTTCATCATGTCCACAACCCGGAAGAAGTTGGCGCCGGTGATATCCATCTTGTTGACATAGGCCATCCGGGGAACCCTGTAGGTTTCCGCCTGCTTCCAGACGGTTTCGCTCTGGGGCTCCACACCGCCCTTGGCGCAGAAGACGCTGACCGCGCCGTCCAGCACCCGGAGGCTGCGCTCCACTTCCACGGTGAAGTCCACGTGGCCGGGGGTGTCAATGATGTTGATCCGGTACTGCTTGTCCTTGTTGTTCGGATCGTGGGGATCGTGCCAGAAACAGGTGGTGGCGGCGGAAGTGATCGTGATGCCGCGCTCCTGCTCCTGGGCCATCCAGTCCATGGTGGCGGTCCCTTCGTGGGTTTCGCCGATGCGGTGGTTCTTTCCCGTATAGAAAAGGATGCGCTCGGTGGTGGTTGTCTTTCCGGCATCGATGTGAGCCATGATGCCGATATTGCGTACTCTTTCGAGCGGGTGACTTCTGGGCATGAAAGCGTTTGCTCCTTTCTGACTGTACGAATCATGGTCCTCATCCCCCGGACAGGCGCCCGGGGTCCTACCATGGTCCCCTTACCAGCGATAGTGAGCGAATGCCTTGTTCGCCTCGGCCATGCGGTGCATCTCTTCCTTCCGTTTGACGGCCGCGCCGGTGTTGTTGGCGGCGTCCATCAGCTCGCCGGCCAGGCGCTCCGCCATGGTCTTCTCACCGCGCTTGCGGGCGAAGTCCACGATCCAGCGAAGGGCCAGGGTCTGCCGGCGTTCCGGACGGATCTCCATGGGAACCTGATAGGTGGCGCCGCCCACACGGCGGGCCTTGACTTCCAGCTGGGGAGCCACATTGCTCAGCGCAGCCTGGAAAATTTCGTTGGCATCCTTGCCGGTCTTCTCGGCAACCGTGCCAAAGGCGGTATAGCAGATGGACTGCGCGACACCGCGCTTGCCATCCAGCATGATCTGATTGATCAGTTTGGTGACCACCGTGGTCCCGTAGACAGGATCCGGCAGCACTTCACGTTTCGGTACAAAACCGCGACGGGGCATAGGTTTCCCTCCTCAAATTCATTTCCTGATGTAAGCTTTCTTCTGCTTCCTCTCCCTCTGGCTCCGCGTCAGCATCACGGAGCTCCGTCCCGGTCAGGACGGCCGGCAGGCTCGCTTGTCGCCTTCTCTCCGGGGACCCCTGTTCCGAAGGATCCGCGAACAGAAAGCAGCGGGCAGTTTGCCGATTCGGGCTGCGGCGGCAGCTTCGGATCTTACTTCTTCGGGCGCTTGGCGCCGTACAGGGAACGAGCCTGCATCCGCTTCGCCACACCGGCGGTATCCAGAGCACCGCGGATGATGTGATAACGAACGCCGGGCAGGTCCCGCACACGGCCGCCGCGGATCAGCACAACGCTGTGTTCCTGCAGGTTGTGGCCGATACCGGGGATGTAGCAGGTACCTTCGATGGAGTTCGTCAGGCGGATTCTCGCGATCTTCCGCAGGGCGGAGTTGGGCTTCTTGGGCGTCTGAGTCTTCACGCTCAGGCACACACCGCGCTTCTGCGGGCAGCCCTGCAGAATCGGAGCGGTGGACTTTTTGGTTGCCCGTTCGCGTCCCTTGCGGACAAGCTGATTAATTGTGGGCATTTGCGCACCTCCTGAAAAATATCCCTAAGATCCTGCAACCCTCAGGATCCATAAGGCGGAATCATTTGAGCACGGCGGCCGCCGCGGTGGGAACATCCACCCCGCAGACCATGCCAAGCTCCTTCATCGTCTCTGTCCGGACGCAGGGGACGCGGGCTTCCTCGGCCGCGCGGATCACCTGCTGAAAGATGAACGTGTCCGCGTCGTTGGCCACGTAGGCACGGACGGCGGTCCCGGCCTTCAGGGCACGGGTGACCTGCTTTGTCCCGACCACCTTTTTCGCGGCGGAGCGCAGCATTTCCATAAGCGCAGACCTCCTTTCATCCCTCGAAAGACGCGCCTCAAAAAGGGCGCACCCCTCCCGGAGCATGCGACAACTTCGATATCATATCACCCGAGCCATTGGTTGTCAATGGGATCGCGGGAAAATTTCGGGCCTGATTCCACGCGAAAAAACCGGCCCGGATCCCCTCTCGGGAAGGATCCGGGCCGGCCGCGGGATATCAGGTCAGGGCGCTTCCGCCCTTCGGCTTATTCGCCCAGGAAGGCGTTCAGCTGGGCGTTGGCTTCCGCCAGATAGGTTTCCATGCCCGCCGCGTCCAGCGCTTCCAGGAACTTCGGCAGCTCTGTGTCGGGGTCCACGGCGCCGCTGCACAGCGCCAGGGAGTACTGGGCCGCCGTGTTGGCCAGGGCCGCCATCTCGTTGGCCACGGGCTCGTTGTTGAAGATGAAGCCCAGGATCGGAATCGCCTTGCCGGAGGCGTAGTATTCCTTGAAGGCTTCCCGGAACCCCTTGCCTTCCGCCTGGGTATCCGGCAGCAGGGTGATGTTGCCCATGCCGTTGGTCCAGGGGGAATAGCTGGCCCGGGCGTCGGTGAAGACCACGAGGCCGTCATCGTCCAGCGTGTAGTGCACGCCCTCCACGCCGTAGTTCATCAGCGTCATCAGATAGGGATCGCTGTTGAGCAGCGCCAGGAATCTGAAGGATTCCTCCGGGTGCTGGGAGGCGGAGCTGACCGCCATCATGGCGCCCTGGGAGATGGTGGTGTCCACATAGGGCTCGGTGCAGGGCAGGAACTGAACCTCCACGCCCCGGTCCAGCACATCCGAGGAGTACTCGTATCCGTAGGCGTAGCTCTGGGTGCCGATCAGGTAGCTGGCCGTCTTCTGGGCGTTGGCCCGGGTGTCATTGGAGGTTTCCGCCACCGCCAGGGCGGGATCGATGTATCCGGCCAGGTAGTATTCCCGCATCTGCCGGACGAAGGCCTCAAACTCCGGCGTGGCGAACTTGTTCAGGATCACGTTTCCGTATTTGGCGTCCGCCTTGCTGACATCCTCGGGATCCAGATAGTAGCTCAGCAGGTTTACGGATCCGGAGTCACCGGTCAGGATGATCCCGTTGGTCACCATCCGCTCGGCCACCGCGGGCTCCACCAGGAAGGGATAGAAGGAGTCGCCCTTCACTTCCTTGGCCCTGGCGAAGATCTCGCCCCAGCCGAAGAAGCCGAGCCTCTGGACATCCTCCACCGTGTATCCCAGCTCCTTGAGCAGGGTCACGTTCACATCCCAGGTGTTCTGGGTGGCGGTGTCCTTGAATCCGTTCACGGCGTAGAGATGCTTTTCCCCGTCCGGGCCCTCGACGGTGGCCGCCTGGATCAGGGCTTCCGGCAGGGCCGCCTTCAGATCCGCGCCGTACTGTTCCATATACTGGTCCAGGGGCTCGAAGAAGCCGTTCTTCGCGTAGGTGTTGAACTCATCCGCGGACCAGGAGGAGGTGAACACCATGTCCACGGTGGAGTCGCCGGTGGTCAGGGCGTTGGTGGCCTTCTCATCGAAGTCGCCCCAGGTGCCCCAGATCACTTCCAGCTTCGCGCCGACCTTGTCGGCGATGTACTCGTTGACCTTCTCCAGCACCGCCGTGTCATCCGACACATTGGAGCCGTGGAACATGATCGTGATGGTGGGCAGGTCATCCGCGTGGGCCAGTCCGCCCAGGGAAAGGGCCAGCACAAGGGCCAGCATCAGAGACAGAATCTTTTTCATGGTTTGAGTCCTCCTTTTTTATTTTCAGAGAGCCTCCGCTCTCCGAGGTTCGTTCCGAAAGGATCCGGTCTTCGGATCCGTCTTCCGGTTCCGCGCTCCGGCGCCGCGTTCGCGGCCGGTCTCCCGCGGCCGATCGTTTCCGGCCCTTATCCCTTCACGGATCCCACCGTCAGCCCCGCCACCACGTACCGCTGGAAGAATGGGTAGGCGCAGGCGATGGGAATGACGATGAAAACCACCAGGGCCATCTTCAGGGTCTGGGAGGGCAGCTGGGCCGTGGCCCGGACCGCGTCCGCCCCCAGCATGGCGGAGTTCTTCGCCAGGAAGTCCGCGTTCCGCTGCATCCGCATCAGCAGATACTGCAGCGGGATGATCTCCATGTTCTTGTTGATGTACAGCAGGGCCAGGAACCACTCATTCCAGTATCCCAGAGCCACCAGCAGCGCGATGGTGGCGATGCCCGGCGTCACAATGGGAAAGACGATGCGGAAAAGGGTTCCGTACTCCCCGGAGCCGTCGATGCGGGCGGCTTCGATCAGCTCCATGGGCACGGATGTCTGGAAGAAGGTCCGCATCACGATCACGTGGAAGGGGCTGAACAGCATGGGTACGATCAGGGCAGCGTAGTTGTCGCTGAGTCCCAGCACGCTCTTGCAGATCACGAAGGTGGGCACCAGGCCGCCGCCGAAAATCATGGTGAAAAAGCTGAGGAAGTTGAAGAACTGCCGCCTGGAGTAATCCTTTCTGAACAGGGGATAGGCGTACAGGAAGCACATCAGCACGGAGAGCACCGTGCCCACGGCCGTGATCAGGAAGGAATTGAAGTAGCTCCGCCACAGCTGGTCCCCCAGCCGGAAGGTGTACCGGTAGGCCTCGGCGGACCAGGACAGGGGGCGGAAGCTGTATCCGATCTGCCGGATGCTGTCCTCCGAGGTGAAGGAGATGATCACCACGAAGAGGAACGGGATGATGCACAGCAGGGCGAAGACGCCCAGAATCAGATGGAAAACCGCCTGGGTTCCCGGGCCGAACCGGTTCAGGGAAACGGAACCCGTCCGGACCTTTTTTCCCGTCAGCGTGCTCATGCTTCCTTCCTCCTTAAAACAGGCTGCTGTCCGGATCGATCTTCCGGACCACCCCGTTGGCCCCCAGGATGCAGATCAGGCCCACCGCGCTCTGCAGGAAGCCCGCCGCGGAGCTCATGCCGATGTTGTGGGTGTTGGCGTAGGCCCGGTAAACGTAGGTATCCACCACCTGGGTCACGGGATACAGGGATCCGGAGTTCTGGGGTACGTTGTAGAACAGGCCGAAGTCCGCGTTGAAGATCTTGCCCACGTTCATGATCAGCAGGATCACGATCATGGTCCGGATGTTGGGCAGCGTCACGTGCCAGATCTGCTGCCACTTGCTGGCTCCGTCCACCGCCGCCGCCTCGTACAGGGTCGTGTCAATCCCCGTGAGAGCCGCCAGGTACACTACTTTGGAGTAGCCCACGTTCTTCTAAGAATAGGAGATCGTCAGGATCAGCGGCGGTCAGCGGAGCGGATGGTAGAAGTTGGAAACCGTGCCCCCCGCGGCCTTCTGCATGGCGGGGATCATGCCGCTGGTGGGATCCAGGAAGGCCAGGACGAAGTAGCTGGCCACCACCCAGCTCAGAAAGTAGGGGAAGAACATCATGGTCTGATAGGTCTTGGCCAGAAACCGCTGGCTGATTTCGCTCATCATCACCGCGAAGGCCACGGAGATCACCAGCCCCAGCAGGATCCAGAGGATGTTGTACCCCAGGGTGTTCCGGATCATCACCGCCGTGTCCGGCGATTTCAGGAACTGGAAGTTGTCCAGCCCCACCCATTTGCTCTTCAGCACGTTGTTCCAGAAGGTGTTGGGGCGCTGGGCCTTGTAGTTCTTGAAGGCCAGCACGATGCCGAACATGGGCAGGTAGCGGATCAGCAGCAGCCAGACCGCGCCGGGAAGCACCATGGTGTCCAGCCAGAGATCCTTTCTTCTTCTCCGTTTGCGAATCACCCGCGGCCCCGCGGTCACGGATCTTTTCGCCTCCGGTCTCCCAGCGGTCATCCCCGTCCCTCCTTTTCTTTCCGGCTCTTTTCCGGCTCTTTCCGTTTTTCACTTGCCCCTTGCGCTGGGAAAATGGTATCATACCCCTGAGAGGAAAATCATCGTTTCTGCTTGTTGTTTCTTGTCTGTTTTTGTGGTTTTCCCCCGTCTCCCGCGAAACAGCAACGAAAGACAACAAATTCAGCTATTGTCCTTCCGTTTTTTCCCATTATGATGGAAGCAGTTCATGCCGCGGCATTCCGGAAGCGCTGGATTCCCGCGGCCGGAAAGGAAGATGGTCTGATGCGTTACGGATTCTTTGACGATGCCCGGCAGGAATACGTGGTGGACGATGTCAGCTGTCCCCAGCCCCTGACCAATTATCTGGGTACGGAGCGGATGGGCGCCGTGCTGAGTCACAACGCCGGCGGCTATGCCTGGCTGGACACGCCGGAATACGGCCGGATCACCCGCTTCCGGCCCAACGGCCTGCCCCTGGACGGCCCGGGCCACTGGGTCTATCTGCGGGACGACGAAACCGGGGAATACTTCTCCCTCTCCTGGCAGCCCGCCGGCGGGGAGGATCCCACCGGATACCGCTGCCGTCACGGGCTCAGCTATTCCGTCTTTGAATGTGCCCGGCTGGGGCTGGAAGCCTCCCAGACCCTCTTCATCCCCCGGGAGGAGGATCCCGCCGCGGATCCGGTGGAAATTTTCGATGTCCGGGTCCGGAACTGTTCCCCCCGGCCCCGCCGGATCAGCGTCTACGGATATGTGGAATTTTCCTTTCATCATATCTCCTTCGATCAGCAGAATTTCCAGATGAGCCTGTACTGCGCCGGCTCCCTGATGGAAAATGGCGCCGTGGTCTGCGATCTGCATTACGAGGACGGGGAATTCGAATTCTTCGCCTCCGACAAGGCCCCGGACGGCTTTGAGGGAACCAGGGACGCCTGGATCGGGCCCTACCGCAGCGAGCGGAATCCGCTGGGGCTGGAGCGGGATCAGCTGACGGGGTCGACGGAAGCCGGCGGAAACCCGGTGGGAGCCCTCCGGCGGATGCTGACCCTGGCCCCCGGGGAGGAAGCCCGGGTGCTGTTCTACCTGGGCCGGGGCCGGGGCGAAGCGGCGGAGGCGGCCCGGAGGAAGTACCCCCCCGCGGAATGCGGCCGGGCCCTGGCGGATCTCCGGCGCTTCTGGGATGAAAAGCTCTCCGTCCTGCAGGTGAATACCCCCCATGGGAATATGAACCGCAGCCTGAACATCTGGAATCTGTATCAGTCGGAAATCAACGTCCTGTTCTCCCGCTTCTCTTCCTTTATTGAGGTGGGGGGCCGCACCGGGCTGGGGTACCGGGACACGGCCCAGGACGCCATGTGCGTCCCCGGCGCCGAGCCGGAGATGTGCCGGCGCCGCCTGGAGCAGCTGCTCCGGGGCCAGGTCAGCCGGGGATACGGGCTGCATCTTTTCGATCCCGCCTGGTTCGAGCCCGGCCGGGAGGATCAGGACAGCAAATCCCCCACCGTGGTGCCCCGGATGACCCGGGACCGGATCCACGGGGTGGAGGACGCCTGCGCGGACGACGCCCTGTGGCTGATCCCCGCCATTGTGGAAAACGTCCGCGAAACCGGGGACCTTTCCTTCCTGGACCGGGTCATTCCCTTCGCGGACGAAGGCGAGGCCACGGTCTGGGAGCATATGAAGCGGGCCCTGGATTTCTCCTACGGCCAGCTGGGCGCCCACGGCATTACCAAAGGGCTCCGGGCGGACTGGAACGACTGTCTGAATCTGGGCGGCGGCGAAAGCGCCATGGTGGCCTTCCTGCTTCTCTGGGCCACGGAGCATTTTCTGGATGCCGCCCGGAATCTGGGCCGTCTCGAGGATGTTTCCCGGTACGCGGCCCTGAAGGAAAGCATGAGGGAAAGCTGCCTCCGGGAGCTCTGGGACGGAAAATGGTTCCTCCGGGGCATCACGGCGGACGGCCGGCCCATCGGCAGCGCCCGCGCGGAAGAGGGAAAAATGCATCTGGAGAGCGCCGCCTGGTCCGTGATCTCCGGCGCCGCCTCTGAGGACCGGGCCCTGGGCATCATGGACGCGGTGGACGAGTGGCTCTACACGCCCTACGGGCTCCTGCTCAACGCCCCCAGCTTCACCCGCCGGGACGACGGGGTGGGCTTCATCTCCCGGGTTTATCCCGGCGTCAAGGAGAACGGATCCATCTTCAGCCATCCGAATCCCTGGGCCTGGGTGGCCGAAACCATGATCGGCCGGGGCAGCCGGGCCATGAAGTTCTATGACGCCCTGCTGCCGGAAAACCAGAATGACCGGATGGAGATCCGCCAGGCGGAGCCCTACACCTACTGCCAGTTCATCATGGGCCGGGATCATCCAGCCTTCGGCCGGGCCCGCCATCCCTTCATGACCGGGTCCTCGGGCTGGGCCTATTACGCCGCCACCCACTACATGCTGGGTATCCGGCCGGAGTTTCATTCCCTGACGGTGGATCCCTGCGTTCCCGCGGAATGGGAGGGCTTTTCCCTGACCCGGCGCTGGCGGGGGGCGGAATACCGGATCCGGGTTGAAAACCCGGATCATGTGGAAAAGGGCGTCCGCCTGCTGGAGGTGGACGGGAAGCCCGCGGACCATGTGCCGGTCTTCGGGGAAGGGGTCCATCAGGTGCGGGCCGTCATGGGGGTCCGGAAGGAGCAGGCCTGACACTCCGCGCCGCCGGCGGCCTTTCCTGCCTCCGGACCGGCACGGACGTCCGGAAGGAGCAGGGGCAGACACGGCGTCTCCCGGGGCCGCGGAGCTGAAGAGGCCCGGGGCTTCCGGGTTCCATATCCTGCGATGATCTGAAAGGGGTGAGGTTGATGCGTCAGGCGCGGCGGGATTTCCGCCATTCGCTCCGGCTGCGGCTGCTGATCGTGATCCTGCTGATCTGGCTGATCCCGACAGTGGTCCTCTCCCATTTCATCTCCGTCCTGCTGCCCCAGCTGCACCGGATGTCCGAGGATTCCCTGCGCTCGGAGGCGGAATACGCCTTTTCCCAGACGGAGGACAGCCTGGAAGGGCTGATCTCCCTGTCCCGGGACGCCACCTATGACGGGGAGCTGGCTTCCGCCTGGGAGCGGCGCCAGCAGGGCGCCCTGGGGGACGCGGAGTTCGTCCGCCTGTCCCGGAACTATCTGGAGCGGAAGTACAGCCGGGTCTCCCTGATCCGCTGCGCGGTCTTCGCCCCGGACCTGGAAGGGGGTCTCTTCCTCTTCCCTCCCGCGGACGCGGCCGAGGCCGCGGTCTACCGGGAGGAAGTCCACGGGGAGGTGCTGGCCCTCCGGGAGAGCCTGGACACCCGCTGCGGCTTTCTCCGGGCTTCGGACCGGATCTGGCTGATCCGCGGCCTCTACAACACCCATCTCCAGCCCTTCGGAGTGCTGGCCCTGGAGATCGACGGGGACGCGCTCTTCTCCCCCCTGTCCGCCGTGGCGGAAAAATGGGGCGCGGAGGCGGCCCTGCGGCTGGACCGGGTCCAGACGGGTTCCGGCCCCCTGGAGGAGGCCCGGGAGGGGCTCACGGATCCCGGCGGCAATACCCTGATCTATTCCCGGGTTTCCGCCAGCCGGGACTGGGATCTGGCCTGGCGCCTGACCCTGCCCCGGGAGCGGCTTTACGGCCGGGAACAGCAGTTCCGCCGCCTGTACCTGGGGCTCTGCCTGCTGCTGATCCCCGTGCTTGGCCTGGTTGCCCTGTATACCTACCGGCGCTTTTCCAGGCCGGTTTCCCTGCTGGTGGGCGCCGCCCACCGGATCGAGGAGGGGGAGCTCGGCGCCGTGGTTCCCATGCAGGGGCGGGATGAACTGGGGGTCCTGGGCCGGGCCTTCTCCGCCATGAGCCTCCGCCTGAAGGAGCTTGTGGACCGGACCTACAAGGAGGAAATCGCCCTGCGGGACGCCCGGATCCAGGCCCTGCAGAGCCGCATCAACCCCCATTTCATCAACAACGCCCTGGAGGATATCAACTGGCAGGCCCGCATGGACGGCAGCGAAGGGGTCAGCCGCATGATCGGCGCCCTCAGCGTTCTCCTGAACGCCACCATGGCGAAGCGGGACCGGCGGACTGTCCCCCTCCGGGAGGAGCTCTCCGTGGCGGATGCCTATGCCTTCTTCATCCGGGAGCGTTTCGGCGACCGGCTGACCTGGGTCCGGGAGGTGGATGATTCCCTGCTGGATGCCGCCCTCCCCCTGCTGACCCTGCAGCCCGTGCTGGAGAACGCCGTGGAGCACGGCATCGCCCCCGCGGGCGGCGGAACCATTGAGATCCGGATCCGGCGGGCGGAGGAGAGCATGCTCATCGAGATCGCCAACACCGGCGCCCCCCTGTCCCCGGAGGACCGGGCGAGAATGGACGCCGCCCTGGCCGGCGGTCTGGAAGGCAGCCACGTGGGCCTGAGCAACATCGCCGGCCGGCTCCGCCTGATCTATCATGACCGGGCCGGCGTCACCGCCTCCGCGGAGGACGGCCGGACCGTCGTCCGCATGCGGATTCCCATCCTGACCGGCGAAAAGGAGGAAAATGTATGATCAAATTCCGCGCCGCCCGCCCTCAGTCCCGGGCGGATCAATTCCCCCGCCGCCTTCCGGGAAGGGGGCTGGCCGCCCTTCTCGCCCTTCTTCTGGGCTGCCTTTCCGCCTTCTCCCCCGCCCTGGCGGACCCGGTCACCCTCCGCACAGCCTCCAGCTTTGCCGGCGAGGACGCTTCCGCGGTGGTGTATTCCGGCCTGCTCCAGTCCTTTGAGGAACGGGAGGGGTGCGTCATCGAGGACCGCTCCAGCGCCAGCAGCGAAAGCTGGAAGCGGGGCATCCTCAGCGATTTCGCCGCCGGCAGCGAGCCGGATGTGCTGTTCTTTTTCGCCCGCAGCGCGGATTCCCAGCCCCTGCTCTCCCGGGTGGTGCCCGTGGAGGAAATCAACCGGGATTATCCCGGCCTGAACCTGATCGAAAGCGACGCCCTGCGGGAGGCGGACGGAAAGGTCTACGCCATTCCCGTCCGTCCCTTCTGGGAAGCGATTCTGTGCAACACGGAGCTCTTTGAGCGGTGCGGCCTGCCCCTTCCGGACACCTGGGATCATCTGATGGAGGCCGTCCGGGGCTTCCGGGCCCGGGGCGTCACGCCCTTCGCCCTGTCCCTGATGGACGCGCCCCACTATGTGGCGGAGATGGTCATGCTGGCCGCCTGCACCCCGGAGGAACAGCAGGCCCGCCCCGCCTCCCTGGAGGAGGTCCCCGCCTCCTGGTTCCGGGCCATGGAGCTCCTGCGGGAGCTGGCGGAAGCCGGCGCCTTTCCGGACCAGGCCGCCCTCATGGACGAGCGCAGCGCCAACGCGCTCTTCCGCGGGGGGGAGGCCGCCATGCAGGTGGACGGGGTCTGGTACGCGGTCCAGTTTTCCGGCGAGGAGATGGCCCGCACTGCGGCCCTGCCCGTCCCCCCGCTTGCAGAGGGCAGCCGGCCCGAGGCCTATATCGGCGGCGTGTCCATGGGATTCTATCTGACCCGCCGGGCCTACGAAAGGCCCGCGGTCCGGGACCTGGCGGTGCGGCTCCTGGCCCATCTGACCAGTCCGGAAAGCCGCTCCAGCCTTTCCGGCAGCCAGCTCACCGGGCTCACGGCCTCCTCCGCGGAGGAGCTTCTCAGCCCGGATCACCTGATGCTCAGCCCGGTGCAGGACGCCATGAACGCCCCCGCCCGGGAGGTCTGGCTTCTGGAATGCATCCCCGCGGTGGCGGAGGGCAGCATGACCCCCGAGGAATGCTGGAGAAGGGTCATGGCCCTGAACCCGTTTTCCTGACCCGGCCGGAACAAAGCGGCGCGTCTTCCGGCCCGGGCGAAAAGAGGGGGGAAAGCGGGACATGAAAAAAAGCCGCCCGTGGGGCGGCCGAGGATCGGAATCGGGCGGCGGAAAAGCCTGAAGGAGCGAGGAGGCGTGAACATGTACAGCGCGGTCATCGTGGATGACGACCGGCTCATCATCCGGGGGCTATCCTCCGTGGTTCCCTGGCAGAAACTGGGCTGCAGGGTGGTGGGCACGGCGGTGGACGGCGGGGAGGGCATCCGGCTGATCCGGGAATGCCGTCCGGATCTCCTGCTGACGGATATCCGGATGCCCAATATGGACGGCCTTTCCATGGCCGCCGCCGTCCGCAGCGAGTTTCCCCGCATGCAGATGACGGTGCTCACGGCCTACCGGGATTTCGAATACGCCCGCCAGGCCATCCGCCTGGGGGTGTGCCGGTATCTTCTCAAGCCCAGCAGCATGGAGGAGCTGGAGGAAGCCGTCCGGGAGATGGTCTCCCGGCTGAAGGCCCTGCCTCCGGCGGAGGAATCCCTGCCGGAAACCGGCCCGGACCGGGAAGCCCACGGCTATGTGGTGCGGAACGCCCTGGC